>JAFGUM010000551.1 GCA_016938515.1 Spirochaetales bacterium
ACCTGTACCGGGCTCATCCCGAGTGGGCCATCTCCACGCCGGACAGGGCTCCAGCGTTCGGCCGCAACCAGTTCGTGCTCGACCTTACCATGGCGGAGGTGCGCGCCTGGATAGTAGAAACCATGAGCAGAGTATTTTCGGAAGCCAACGTACAGTACGTAAAATGGGACATGAACCGCAATATTTCCGACGCGTATTCAAAGGCTCTGCCGCCGGAGCGGCAAGGTGAATTTTACCACCGCTACATCCTGGGCTTGTACGAGATTCTCGCCGAGCTCGTAAGGCGATTCCCCGAGGTGCTGTTCGAGTCGTGCGCTTCTGGTGGCAACCGCTTTGACCTGGGCATGCTGTGCTACACGCCCCAGATCTGGACGAGTGACGATACCGACGCGCACGCGCGCCTTACCATCCAGGGCGGCACTTCGTACGGCTACCCTCCCAGCGTAATGGGAGCTCACGTTTCGGCAAGCCCCAACATGCAGACGCTGCGCGCCTCACCGATAGAGACGCGCTTCAACGTCGCCGCCTTTGGCTTGCTCGGATACGAACTCGACCTGACCATGCTGTCGCCGTTTGACAAAAAGGCCATCAAGGAGCAGGTGGACTATTACAAAACGCACCGAAAGCTGCTGCAGTATGGGCGCTTCTGGCGCGTTCCCACCAGGATGGGAGCCGGGAGGATGATCATGGCCGTGGTAGCGGACGACGGCTCGGAAGCGATAGCGGGATTATTCCAGGGTGCCGCCGCGGTAGGCCTCGGGCACGACATTCTGACCGTACCAGACCTGGATGAAGACGCGGCGTACACGGTAACGGGCAGGAAGCAGTACATCAACGTGAAGGCCTTTGGCTCGCTCGTCAACCGCGTGCTGCCCGTCAAGATACGAGGTGATGGCGTTATACACACCGTGCTGTCGTCCCACTACATGTTTACGATGGCAGACGAGGAGTACGTAGCCAACGGAGATGTGCTGTCGGCGTATGGCATCCTGTTGATCCAGCAGTTCTCGGGCACCGGATACAACGACCGGGTGCGAATTTTTTCAGACTACGGTTCCAGGCTGTACCTGGTGCAAAGACGCCAGTAAGAGACGCGGGTGCTTTTGTTACGCGTTGAATTCGAACACGAAGCAGGCTCCGTGTTCGCGTTCTACTCGAATAGAGCCGCGTAGCTGCTGAACCAGTATGCTTATCAGCTGCATGCCAAAGCCGGAGTCCCCGTCAAAATCGACGCAATCTGGCAGACCGGGGCCGTTGTCCTCGTAGACGACTACCACCGTCGACCCGTTCCTGGTAATTGCAAGCCTGATTAATGGCTCAGGTACATCATTGAACGCGTATTTAAGGGA
>JAFGUM010000552.1 GCA_016938515.1 Spirochaetales bacterium
CTGGCGAGGCGTATTGTATCTGGAGACGTACCCGATTCGCTCAAGCGCAAGAAACTACTCGCGCTCGATCTGGGCGCTCTCATTGCCGGAGCCAAGTTCCGGGGAGAATTCGAGGAGAGGCTTAAAGCGGTAATAGAAGAGGTGCAGAAGTCCGACGGCAGCGTAATCCTGTTCATAGACGAGCTGCATACGCTCGTGGGAGCCGGAGCGGCCGAGGGCGCCATGGACGCGTCAAATCTGCTCAAGCCAGCGCTCGCGCGAGGGGAGTTGCGCTGTATCGGTGCGACCACTCTGGACGAGTACGGCAAGCATATAGAAAAGGATGCAGCGCTCGAACGACGATTCCAACCAGTGCTCTGCGCGGAGCCTTCTGTAGAGGATACCATCGCAATACTCAGGGGTCTCAAGGAACGCTACGAGCTGCACCATGGTGTTCGCATTATGGACGAAGCGCTTATAGCCGCCGCGATGCTGTCAGACCGGTATATAACGAGCCGCTTTCTCCCCGACAAGGCCATTGATCTCGTGGATGAAGCCGCCAGTCGCATAAAGATGGAAATTGAGAGCCAGCCGACAGACCTCGACCAGATAGAGCGTCGTATTCTACAGCTCACCATAGAAAAGCAGGCTCTGTCACGGGAATCCGACGCGGCGAGCCAGGAACGTCTCGCCAAGCTTCAGGTTGAGCTTTCAGATCTGTCGGAGAAACGCGATGAGATGCGCGCGCGTTGGCACAATGAAAAAGCCCGCATAGAATCGTCGCGCAAGCTCAAGGAGCAGCTCGAACAGCTCAAGCTTGACGAGCAGCGCTACGAGAGAGAAGGAAACCTGGCAAAGGCGGCCGAAATAAAGTATGGCAAGCTCATCGAGGTGCAAAAACGTCTCGATGAATCAGCGGAAGTAGCCAGGGCAGAATCGGGCGAGTCGAGACTGCTTCGTGAAGAGGTCTCCCAGGAAGACATTGCGCGCGTTGTTTCAACGTGGACGGGTATCCCGGTTTCAAAAATGCTTACCAGCGAGACTCGTAAGTTTCTGGAGCTTGAAAAGATCCTGACGAAGCGCGTCGTAGGTCAGCAACGCGCCATCGAAGCTGTTTCCGACGCGATACGACGCAATAGAGCCGGCTTGTCTGATCCCAACAGGCCGCTCGGAAGTTTTCTGTTCGTCGGTCCTACCGGCGTAGGCAAGACAGAGCTGGCCAAGACCCTGGCTGATTTCCTGTTCAACGATGAAAAGGCCCTGACGCGCATAGACATGAGCGAATACATGGAAAAACATACCGTATCACGGCTTATAGGCGCTCCTCCTGGTTACGTGGGCTACGATGAAGGCGGCCAGCTCACCGAAGCCGTCAGGCGCAGGCCGTACTGCGTCGTGCTGTTCGATGAGATAGAGAAGGCTCATCCGGACGTATTCAACGTCTTGCTGCAGCTACTCGACGATGGCCGCCTAACCGATGGTCAGGGTCGTACCATAGACTTTAAAAATGCCATAGTCATCATGACCAGCAACCTGGGATCGGATATGGTGCTTGAGGCAAAGGATATGGATGCCGTTCGTGAACGCATAGCGGAAGTGCTGAGAACAGCTTTTAAGCCCGAGTTCCTCAACAGAATTGACGAGACGGTCGTTTTCGAGAGGCTCAAGCCCAGCGATATGGCCAGCATCGTGGATATACAGCTGGCTCTGCTCGAGCAGCGGCTTTCTCTGCGCTCTATACGGATACGCATGACCGATGCCGCGAGGAAGCTTGTAGCCGAGCTGGGCTTTGACCCGCGTTACGGAGCAAGGCCATTGAAGCGGATAGTGCAGAATGAGGTGCAAAATCCACTGGCACGGCTCGTTCTATCTGGAGAGCTGCCCGAAGGCGGCAGCGTCGAGGTTGATGCCGTACTACCCGATGCCTTCAGTTTCAAGGTGGCTGGTAATGAGTGAACCCTGTGGTCAGAAGCAGGGCGCATACGAGTGCGAGCACATCGGCCTGCCTGATACACACGCTCACCTGTCCTACGTGGTAGAAAGGGCTGGCTCTGATTTTCTTGATAAACTCTCATCGAGGTACAACAAGCCTAATGCGTTTGTGCTCGACCCCGGCGTAGACTTTGATGACTTCCCAACGCGAAAAAAGATGCTCGGCGGCTTGCCCTTCGTGCGTCTGGCTGCCGGTATCTGGCCCGACTCATCATCAATGAGCAGGGTGGATGAACGAGTCGCGGTTTTAGAGGACTTCGTCAGAGATTTCGCGTGTCGGGCTGTAGGCGAGTGCGGTCTCGATTATCACTGGATGCACGGTAGCGTAGAGGAACAGGCTGCCTTGTTCGCAGCACAGATACACCTGGCCGTACGGTATAGTAAACCGCTTATAGTACATTCGAGGAACGCGCATGCCGATACCCTTTCGCACGTCAGAAACGTGGCTGCTAAAATTCCAGTCGTAATACACTGCTTTGGTTACGACGCTGACTCAGCTAACGAGTACCTGGCTGCTGGTTGTTACGTTTCGTTTGCCGGCAATATCACGTATAAGAAATCGGGAAATCTGCGCGCGGCGTGCGCCACGGTGCCCGA
>JAFGUM010000553.1 GCA_016938515.1 Spirochaetales bacterium
GGCATCATCACATCGAGCAGCACTATGTCAAACGGTGCTTCCGAGAGAATGGCAAATGCATCCCTGCCGTTGGCGGCCTGGCAGACGACATGCCCCTGTCGCTCGAGAAAACGCGCCAGGATCTCCCGGTTAAATGGTTCGTCATCGACTACGAGCATGCGCCCCGCGAGATGCTGGTGCTCGGTTGGTGCGAGCATACGGCTGAGCGCGGGATGCTCGTTCATGGTGTCATCGAGGGAATCCGCTTCCTCGAACAGATCCGCGAGGGCATTTGTCGCCTCATGAACCTTGTGAACGTCTTTAAGAGCCTGGTGGTTTGCGGGAATATCGCGTCTGGCCACCTGAACCAGCGACACGAGGTCGTATATTCGGTCGTACACCTGCCGCTTGAGCGTCAGCGATGGTACCGCTCCTTCCATCACAGACCCTATGTACTCCAGCACCGGCTGTCGAAGCGCTATGGCCGCGTTGCCAATAGCGTGGAATACGGCTACCGTATCTGGATCATCGTCTGCCAGAGAATCCTGCGCCAGCAATTCGCCAAAACCGACGACGTGATTGAGTATAGTCCTGGCTTCGTGCCGGAACCGCATCCGGACATCATCGCCATGATCGCTCATGGCTGTCCAAGCCTAATTTTTCTCGGCATGATCTTCCGCGTATTTTCGGAATTCGTCTTCAGACATAGTATCGGCGTACATTGGATACAGGGCCTCGACGAGCTCATCAAGCGTCGGGAACTTGGCCCCATCAAGCTTATAGGTCATGGCAACAGAACTCCCACGGCCGTGTATGCAAACGGCCTGCACGTATCCTAGCCCATGGAACCTATTTTAGCAATAAAGGGGACAGAGCTCGCGGCAAGGGGGACAGAGCTCGCAGCGCCCCTTCCTTGATGCACTGGTGCTGTGCGCGTATACTCTGCCGATGGACAGGAACGCCACGATACGACGCGCGGCCGGCATCAGCCTTGTCGGCAACGCGGTGCTGGCGGTATCAAAAATCTCTACCGGATTCATAGCCGATTCGCTCGCAGTGCTGGGCGACGGCATGGACTCCTCTACTGATGTCGTCATTTCAATCATCGCTCTGGCCGTCACCTCGATCATGGCCAAGCCTTCTGACAGGGAACACCC
>JAFGUM010000554.1 GCA_016938515.1 Spirochaetales bacterium
ATCGGCGTCTATCACGTCCTTGCCAGCCAGCTCGGCGCGGTAATCGGCCTCCCGTATCAGGTCTGCTATCCGCGAGAAGCGCGTAGACAGCCTATCCTTAAAACCAGACAGCCGCGTGCCGTACTCCGCTACGGCTGCCATGCCTTCAGGCGATAACTCCAGGAGGCCGTCTTCCAGCACGATTGTTCTGGCAAACGACACGTACTGCCTGATCGCCTCGTCGGTGCGCTGCGTGGTCGAGTCAAACTCGGCGCAGATCTTGAACAGTTTCTGAAAATCCGGATCGGCGTTGTACACCGCGTCGTACGTCATTTCGCCGCCTATGAGCACCACCTTTATGTCGAGTTCAAGGGGTTCCGGCTTGAGGGCCACCGGTTGCCCGAGCGGCGTCGTCTGCGGTTGAATCTCTACCTTGCCGGTGCGCAGCACGCGTTTGATGGCCGCCCATGCTTCACCGTCGGCTACCAGATCCTCCGCGTGCATCACGAGGAAACCCCCGGATGACCTGATCAGCGAACCTGGCCGTATCCTGAGGTAGGCCGAGCGGCCGTCAATCTGGCCGTCCGGGCCCGTTTCCACCGTGCCAAACAGGTTGGCGTAGCTTGGGTTGGACTCGAAGATTACCGGCAAGCTGGTCGCCTCGCCCCGATCGAGGAGGGCGTTGACGCCATAGCGTGCCAGAGGGGTTCGCTGGCGCCGCTCCTGATGTGGCGGCTGGAACAGGTACAGGTGGCTCGTCACGTCCCGTTCGAGCTCGCGCACCCACTCGATGGTTCGCTCGTCGTCGTACCTGGCGGCGAGTATGTCGGCTTCAGCGTGTACGAGCGGTTGCAGGGCGTCTGTTCTGAGGCGCTCGACGCTCGTCTCGAGGGCGGTGCGGCCGCGGCGCAGTTCTACGAACAGCAGCCGCATGGCGTCCATGTGCGCAAAGTAGCGCTGCCTGAGCGACGCAAAGTCCGCTTCAGACATGGATCCCGATTCAGCTGCGGCCTGAACCTCTTCGAAGGGAACCGGCTCACCATCTTTCAGAGGCAGGATATCCGTGGTGGTCTGTCCTTCTTCGCCTTGCACCTGTACCACGCGAAAACCATCGGCGGCGAGCAGTGCCTCGAAGGCGGCGAGGCGTTCGTTTTCTGTTTTTTCCCACGCTGATTCCAGCTCTTCACGGCTTTTCCTGGCTTCGCCTGACTCAGCGTGCATTGCCGCCAGCTTTTTGATGTTTTCTATAAAGGAATGAACGTCTTTTTTGAAGGCCGCTGCTTCGCCGGCTTTGAAGTACAGGGCTCGTGGAGACAGCGGTGCCTTGAACCCGTATACGTACGCGGGGTCGCGCAGGTCTACGCGCCGGGGTTTGTACGCGGCAAGCGTACGCATCACCGCCGTCCTTCTGCCGGTACCGGGGGCGCCGGTAACGAAGAGGTTATAGCCCTTGGCGCGAATTGCCGTGCCCATCGCGAGGGCTTCGAGCGCGCGCGGCTGGCCGATTACCGCGTCTCCCCACGGCTTCCCGTCCGGTATGGTTACCGCTTCTACCGGTACGGTGTAGTCCAGTGATTCCGTAGAGAGTCTGTAACGATCGGCGAGCATCTATCCTCCCGGTGGCGCCGCTACTCGGCGTGTTGCATCAATGTAGATACGGGTACGATCTTGTACCCGTCCGCCAGCAACGCGTTGATGAGGAGCGGCAGCTCGTTATAGAAGTAGTCGTCCCTGCCACCGTCGGGAACGCCTATGCGTACGGGCACGATGGACCCGGGCAGCGTGGCTTTGACGGTTCGCTCGACGAGGTCGTGGGCGCTGGCGTACAGGCTCTGCGTCATGGCTCCCTGGAATCTGCCCACCCAGTCGAGCGGATCAACATCGCGTCCAACGTAGGTATAGTTCATTTCTGCCGCGGCTTCCAGCAGTACGGAGCTGGTGGCGTAGTGCGGGGCGTGCCAGAGCAAAGAAAGCTCGGCACCTGTAGCCAGGAAGTATTCATCTTCGGTTCTGGCTAGCCCCCGCTTGACGAATTCGGCGTCTGCGCGATATCGGGCGTCGGTAGCGTCGAAGACGCTGAAGAACATGTTGCCCACTTCGTGGCCGCTCTCGGCTATCAGCCGCGCCGCGCCGGGGTTGCGTCGCACGAACTCGCCGTTTACGAAGAACGTGGCGCGGATGCCGTACTCCCTGAGCGTATCCAGGATGCCGACGAGTCCCTCCGATCCATCGTACGCGTTGAACACGAGCGCAACCTCGCGGCGACGTATCCTTGAGCCATGGTCAAAGACCAGCGGGTCTCGTGGCTCGTCGGTTTTTGGGAACGGCGCGAATGAGCGGGCTGGCGCGGGTAGGAGGCTTTTCGTGCCGAGGCCTTTGGCGGAACGCACCATGATGGTGTTGACGTACATGCCGCTGGCGATGCCATCGGGGTAGACGCGGTAGTTGGGTGAATTAGTCGATACTGGCAGCGTGTCAAACGCTTCGGTGCGCGTCCAGGCAGCGCTTTTGCCGGACGTCTTGTACACCTGGCCGCCGGATTCCGCCAGCACCACGCCGCGTTCGGCAGCCGACCAGCCATACGATCCTGGCTGGCCCAGCGCGATGAACGTGCGGGCCCCGTCCGCGAGGCCGACTATTTCTATCGCCCCCGACGACGCGAGCGCCATCTTGTCCTGGGCCACCCAGACGGCGTGCAGCGCTCCTGGTGCCGGCAGCGTGCGCTCCACGGCCCAGTTGGAATATCTGCGTATGGTAACGCCGTCCGGGGCTACGATGGCTACCCGGCTCTCGTCGGGTGACAGCGTTATATTGGTCGCCCCGGCCACGTCGAGCAGCTGGAAGCCCGCAGACAGGCCTTCGTCGCCCTCTTTGGGAGCCTTGACACGGTACGCGCCGCAGACACGCTTGCCGTCTTTGAGCGATGCGGTGAACACGGTTACTTCGTCGCTGGAGGGCCAGAGCACCTGATCCACGATGGTGTTGCCCTGCAGGAAAAGATACGGCATCGCGCTCACCGTGGCTTCTCGGCCAAAGTCGTCGGGGTCCAGATGGTAGAGAAAAATGTTACGGCCGTCTTTGCACAGCAGCACCTTGGAGCCGTCTGGGGATATCCAGAACGAGTCGAAATTGGGGTCGTAGGGGAAGGGGGCCTTACCCACGAGCGTACCCGGTTGCACGATGCCGGAGTAGATGGCCTGGGTAAAAAACTCTTCTGGCATGATGCGGAACATCGATCGTTCCCGGAGCAGGTACAGGCTGCCGTTTGCGCTCCACCGAACCTGTTCTATCAAGCCGAGGCCGACCTTGCGCCAGCTTTCGTCCGGCACTCGCCCCTCGCGGGATTGCTCGGCCGAATAGTAGTACAGTTCACCCGCCTTGCCGTAGATGAAGTACCGGGAATCGGGTGACCAGGAAGCCGGAAAGCTGTCAGCCGAGTACTCGATGCTCCTGGCGACCACCGCTTCAGTTTTTTTGGACAGGTCGAACAGAATAAGGTCGCCGCGTGCCGGCGTGGTTGGCGACAGGTACAGCAGCATCGTGCCGTCGGGAGACGGGCGAGAGTCGACGAGCCGGCCCTGCTGCACCGCTGAACCGCGCGCGAACGATGGAATGCCGGGCAGGGGCGCCAGGCCGGTAAAGCCGCGCTCCGTCATGAATACGCCAAAGCGATTGCGTATCTGGAGCCGGCGCCCATCGTCGACGACGGCTACCGATTCCGGGTAGAAGGTCAGCTGCACGAGCTCGCCGGTTCCAGCATCGGCTGAGAACAGGGTGTCGTAGCCCGGTTCCCCGGGTACTTCGACGCGCGCGCTGAACAGTATCCTGTCGTCCGCCGAGACGTCCAGACCGACGAATTCTATATCGGCGGTGGCTATCGACGCCATCGCGACGTACAGGATAGACAGAGCCAGGAACCTTGAGCGTACGGTGATCATGGCATTCCCCTTCGATCCATTTTCGGCCAAAAAAGCGCGAAGCGATAGGGGTAGACGGCTGTACAGTGCCTATTGGCCGCCTGGAATAAGCCGTTCTATCAGCTCGGCTACCGCGCCTTCATCGTGCGGCAGTGATGAGCGGAAACGCGCGATGGCCAGAATCTCGGGAATGGCGTCGGCAGGGGCGCAGCCGTAGCCAGCCCACGATATCATTCCCAGGTCGTTGCCAGCGTCTCCCACGGCCATCACGTCTTCTCGGGCTACGCCCCTAGACGCGGCAACCCATGCCAGTGCGTCACCCTTGCCAGCTCCAGCAGGAAGAATTTCTATAAAATACGGCTTGGAAATGACTACCTCCGCCAAGCCAGCGAGCCGCTCGCGTAGTAGCGGCACGAGCTCGGCGACGCGTTCCGGTGTGCCGGCCGACAGCAGTTTGCTCCGCGGCTCCCGCGCTATGTCTGCCGATCTGGCGGCGAGCCGTATCGGCAAGCCTGTAAGCTCGCGGTCGCGCTCTGCCCAGCGGTTGTGCTCCGTTACGAGGATGGCGCCATCTTCGTAGGCTTGTACGGGCAAGCCGTGCCCCGCGAGTACCTCTATGGCTATCAGGCAGACATCCCGCGGTATCGTCACCCTCCTGACGATGGCGCCTGAGTCGACGTCACGCACCTCGGAGCCGTTGGCGCATATCATGGGAAGACCACGACCGCGCATACCCAGCTCCACCGCGTAGGGCAGCATTGATTCTATGGTCCTGCCAGAAGCCAGTATCACCGCGATGCCCGCGTCGAGTACTCTGGCTACCGCGTTACGGTTGCGCGGGTGAATGGCCAGGTCGGGAGTAAGCAGCGTATCGTCGAGATCAAGCGCTATGAGTCGTACGGGCATGGGCGCTTGTATACCACGCGAAGCGCCAGGTTCACAATGCCCCCGGGACGATTCACCTTTTTCCATGACAGGGGTATCGTGAATCGATCATAATGACGCTATACTCTGTATAGGCCCGGGAACAGGGTACACGGTACTGGTAATGAGGTTGCACATGAATAAAAAGACAGTGCTCGTTGCTGCGCTCGCGCTGGTCGCGCTGATGCCGATGGCAGCCCAGGATGCAGAGCTGGCGGTCGCGCTTGACAAGGCTGCCGAGGATTACTACCTGCCCAGCGTAAGGGCGGTATTTGGAACCTTTACCTACGCGTATTCCAGCTTGCCCACGCCGTTTTCACGCTGGGTGGAAGACCGGTTCCTGCTGGCGGCGACCAAATCGAAGCGCGTGCAAGTGCTCAACCGCAACGCGGCGGCGGCGCTGGACCCGGTACTTCGGGAGTCGTACGGTGAGTTCCTGCAGGAAACAGGCGCCGAAGCCCTGCTGTCAGGACGCTTCTTCGTCGAGGGCGACCGTGTCCGCGTGAGGCTCGAGCTTACTGAACTGTCGAGCGGTACGCTCATCGGCGCAGGAGACTGGCTCGTGCCCCTCGGGGTTATTCCCGCGTACGCGTCGGTTGCGCCTTCCACCGGGGCAGAAGCACGAGCCAAGGAGCTGGCCAGCCTATCAGGCGGCTCAACGCCGGGGGGCCTTTCTGTATCGGTGAGCACCGACCGTGGTTCGGGCGGCGCGTACCGCTCTGGAGAATATCTGAGTGTCATCCTTGGCGTAAACAAGGACGCCTACGTGCGCGTCTACCACGTAGACGGCGCTGGACACATTCAGATGATATGGCCCAACCGCTTTGGCGGTGGAGACGGCAAGGTGCGGGCTGGAACGCCAGTTCGCCTGCCGCCGGACGCATCGGCGCCATACGCATTTCTGATGGAGCCTCCTTACGGCACTGAGTTTATCAAGGTAGTCGCGTCAACCGTGCCATTTGGCGACAGCAAAGCCGACTTCAGTGATCTTGGCACGGGCATCAGCGTCATGTCGACGAGAGGCCTCGCCGTGGTTGGGGGCTCCTCCAAAGCTGTCGAGGTCGCAGAGGCTCTGGCCAGCTATAATATAGGGCCATAGTTGCTCATGGCGATTGAGGCGTGCCTGTCGTTCTCACGAATTACCCGTATAGGTGTCGATGGTCGCGGCGAACGATGGTCGTAATCGCAGGTCCGCCTTTTTTTCAAAAGCCTGGGCGAGCCTGATCAGAATCGCTTCTGTATCCAGTCCTGAGAAGAAGGACAGTCCTACTGGCAGACCCTGCACCGTTCCCGCTGGAACCGTTATATTGGGATAGCCAGCAACGGCGGGCAGGGTCGCACTCTCAATGTGCTCCGCGTCGCCCAGCACTGGATCGGTTTTCCACGCCGGGCTGGAGGTCGGAGCCAGTATCGCGTGCAAGCCATGGCTATGCAGACTCGCGTCTATGCCTTCAGTTCGTGACAAGCGCTTGCACACCTTCAGCGCATCGTGGTACTCAGCCGATTCCAGATTGCCGCGAAGCACGTGTCCGCTGAAGTGGCGCACGCAGATCCTGAAAACGAAGGGGACGTATTCCTCGTGCCGGATGGAGGAAATACCGATGGCACGATGATTGAGGTCGCAGAAAAGACTATTCTGTGGCTACGTTTTGACACCCACGGCAAGCAATGCCACGCATCAACTCCCCAGCTTGGAGCCAACACGCTGCTGGCATCCTCTTGGCTGGCTGTGAGGCTCAACGAGCTTCACGGAGATTTCCCGCTGTCCAATCCATTGTTTGATATCCCCCATTCTAC
>JAFGUM010000094.1 GCA_016938515.1 Spirochaetales bacterium
CGTGGCCATACCCGGCGGCTTTGGCACGGGCAAGACGATGACGCAGCACGCGATAGCCAAGTGGTGCGACGCCGACATCATCGTGTACGTGGGCTGCGGCGAGCGCGGCAACGAGATGACCGACGTGCTCAACGAGTTTCCGGGCCTCGTGGATCCGCGTACCGGCAAGAGCCTGATGGAGCGCACGATACTCATCGCCAACACCTCCAACATGCCGGTGTCGGCGCGCGAGGCGAGCGTGTACACCGGCGTGACGCTGGCGGAGTACTACCGCGACCAGGGCTACCACGTCGCGATGATGGCCGATTCTACGTCGCGCTGGGCCGAGGCGCTGCGCGAGCTGTCTGGCCGCATGGAGGAGATGCCGGCGGAGGAGGGCTTCCCTGCCTACCTGCCGACGAGAATAGCCGAGTTCTACGAGCGCGCTGGCTACGTTGACACGCTGTCCGGCGATGAAGGCTCGGTGACGATCATCGGCGCCGTCAGCCCACCGGGAGGCGACTTCTCCGAACCGGTAACGCAGCACACCAAGCGCTTCGTGCGCTGCTTCTGGGGGCTGGACCGCCAGCTGGCCAACGCGCGCCACTACCCGGCCATTTCGTGGCTGGACAGCTACAGCGAGTACCTTGACGATGTTAAGCCGTGGTGGGAAGAGCGCGTAGGGCCCGAGTGGGCGCGGCTGCGCGAGGAAATCATGGGCTTGCTGCAAAAAGAGGTGCGGTTGCTGCAGGTGGTAAAGCTCGTCGGCCCGGACGCGCTGCCCGACAGCCAGCGTTTTGTCATAGAAGTGTGTTCGCTGTTCAAGAACGCCTTCCTGCAGCAGAACGCGTTCGACGATATAGACCGCTACTCCACGGTGGACAAGCAGATGCGCATGCTGGCAATCATCATGGCGTACTGGAAGCGTGGCCAGGATGCCATCAGGCGTGGTGTAACGCTCGTCAAGCTGAGGCGCGTCAAGGTTGTGCAGGAGATCGTCAAGATGAAGTTTACGGTACCCAACGAGTCTCCCGAAGAGCTGGACAAGCTCATGGCGCGGCTTGAGCGCGGTATTGATCAGCTGGAGGCCATCTATGCCTGAACTGGATCGCAAGGCGCTGATGGCAGGCAGGGAGTACGTTGGCGCGTCGAAGATAGACGGGCCACTCCTGTTCGTACGCGATACGCATCCGGTTGGGTACCGGGAACTCGTTGAGTGCGTAGACCAGAGCGGCAAGGTTCGCCTGGGCATGGTGCTCGACACGAGTGACGACGTGGTGGTCGTGCAGGTGTTCGAGGGCACCGACGGGCTTACGATGCCGGGAACGCGTACGCGGTTCCGCGGCGAGCCGCTGACGATCGGTGTAAGCGACAGGATGCTCGGCCGCGTGTTCGATGGCCTCGGGCGCCCCATTGACGGCGGCCCCGCGCCGCTTGCCGACGCCGAGCCCGACATCAACGGGCGTCCCATAAACCCTACCGCCCGCGAGTACCCGCGTGACTTTATCCAGACCGGCATATCGGTGATAGACGGCATGAACACGCTGATACGCGGTCAGAAGCTGCCCATTTTCTCGGGTAACGGTCTGCCGCACAACGAGTTGGCGGCGCAGATAGCCAGACAGGCCAAGCTGCGCGGCGGCGCGACGGATTTTGCCGTGGTCTTCGCGGCCATGGGCGTAAAGCACGACGTTGCGCGCTTCTTTACTCGATCGTTTGAGGAAACCGGAGCCCTGGACAACGTGGCGCTGTTCCTGTCTCTGGCGGACGCGCCGTCGATAGAGCGCATCATTACGCCGCGCACGGCTCTGACCCTCGCGGAGCACCTCGCGTACGACAAAGGGCTACACGTCCTGGTCGTGATGACGGATATGTCCAACTACTGCGAATCGCTGCGGGAAATTTCTACGCTGCGTGGGGAGATACCGTCGCGCAAAGGCTACCCGGGTTACCTGTATTCGGATCTGGCGGAGCTGTACGAGCGCTCGGGCATGATCAAGGGGGTCAAGGGGTCGATTACGCAGCTGCCCATCCTGACGATGCCGAACGATGACATTTCGCACCCGATACCCGATCTTTCCGGCTACATTACCGAAGGCCAGATAGTCTTCGAGCGCGAGATGCACGGCCGCGGCATATATCCGCCGGTAGCCGGCCTGCCTTCGTTGTCGCGCCTGATGAAGGACGGCATCGGAGACGGCATGACGCGCGACGATCACCCGCACCTCGCCAGCCAGCTGTTTGCGGCGTACAGTTACGTAAAAGACGTGCGCAACCTCGCTTCGGTGATAGGCGAAGAGGAGCTGACGCCTCTCGACCACCAGTACATGGAGTTTGGCGAGTTCTTCGAGCGCTCGTTCGTGAACCAGCGCAAGGACGAGGATCGCACGATAGAGCAGACCCTGGATCTGGGCTGGGAAGCGCTTCGGCTGCTGCCCGCGGAAGAACTGCACCGCGTTACAGAAGAAGAGCTGGATGAGCACTACCACGGGGACGGCGCGTCGTGAAAACGGTAGCGCCTACAAAGACCAACCTGCTGCGCTTGCGCGACGAGCTCAAGTTCGCCAAGATGGGTCACGAGCTTCTGGACCAGAAACGCAACATCCTGGTACTGGAGCTCTTGAATCTGGTAGACCAGACGGTAGAATACGAGTCCAAGGTGGACGCCGCGCTGGGCAAAGCCTACGCCGGGCTGGAAGACGCCGTGCTGGCCATGGGCCGGCTCAAGGTGGGAGCCCTTGCCAGCGCCGTGGACATGCGCTCGAACATTACGCTGAGGCAGCGCCGGGTGATGGGCGTTGCCTTGCCCGTCGTGGAAACGGCGTTCGAGGATGGATCACCGTACTTTAGCCCCATGGACACGAGCGTTCGCATAGACGAGGCGGTGTCGGCGTTCAGGGATGCGCTGGGGCAATTGGGCCGGCTGGCTGAGCTCAAGGTATCAATCGTCAGGCTGGCCCGGGAGGTTCGCAAGACGATACGCAAGGTAAACGCGCTGGAGAAGATAGCGATTCCCGATCTTGGAGAATCGCTGCACTATGTTCAGAACCGGCTGGAAGAGAGCGAACGCGATATGTTCGTCCTCATGAAGACGGTAAAGGACAGGTTGTCCAAACAGGAATTGGAGGTAGGGCAAGCATGACGAGACCCATACGCAAAATACTGGTCTACGTCGATGGCACGGAGCAATCCATTACCGCGGCTCAGTACGCCATCGTGCTGGCCAAGACGCTGGGCGCCGATCTGTTCGCGCTCTACATCGTCGATACGAGAGCTCTCGCCGAGCTGGTAAAATCCAGAATATTTCTGGAAGCCGAGCAGGATGAGTACCGGCGCGATCTCGAAGGCGACGCCACCCGGTACCTCAACCACGTGCGCGAGCTGGCCCGCAGGAAAGGCGTAACGGTAACCACGGAAAAAACTTCCGGCGCTGTAAACGTCGAGATAAAGAGCAAGATGACAGAAATCGGTGCAGACCTGCTCGTGATAGGCGACATACCGCAGATCAGGAGCCGGCGCGATGAGCTGTACAACGAGACGGAGCGCGCTATGCGTACCGTACAATTTCCGGTGTTGATCGCCAAGGGCGAAGAACGGATCTGGGACCTCTACGAGGCCCTGGAATAAAGGGGGGACGGGTATGGCACTGATAGATTTGATCGATGAAACCGTCGTTCGGGCTCCACTCGCGGCTACGACGAAGGACGCGGTGATACGGGAGCTTGTAGACACGCTGGCGGCCGCGGGAAAGATCCTTGATGCTGAGACCGCGTACCAGGCGATACTGGATCGCGAAGCCAAGGGCAGCACGGGGCTTGCCGAGGGTATAGCCGTGCCGCACGGCAAGACGCTCGCGGCTCGCGCGCTGACGGTTGCCATAGGAGTAGCGCCCGCGGGCATTGAATTCGGTTCTATAGACGGGCAGCCGTCCAAGCTGTTCTTTTTGATTCTCGCTCCACCCGACCAGGCGGGGCCCCACATAGAGGCTCTGGCAGAAATAGCCAGGATGTCGCGGTCAAAGAGCTTCTGCGCACAGCTGGCCGCGTGCCGCAGCTCCGCGGAGGTGGTGAGGCTGTTCAAGGACGAATAATCCTTTAACAACGGCGCTCAAGAATCTCCAGGGGGTGCTTGACCCTCGAGGTTGAGCCGGCGGATAATGGACTTCCATGAAGAAGCTTATCTTCGTGACCGGCGGCGTGTGTTCCTCGCTCGGCAAGGGCATTACCGCCTCGTCCATCGGCAGCCTCCTCGAGGCTCGCGGCCTTTCAGTGCGCATGATGAAAATCGACCCGTATCTAAACGTAGACGCGGGCACGATGAACCCCTACCAGCACGGCGAAGTGTATGTTACCGACGACGGCGCTGAAACAGACCTGGACCTTGGCAACTACGCCCGCTTTACCAACGCGCCTATTTCCAAGGCCAACTCGATAACGACGGGGCAGGTGTACCGCGAGGTTATAAACCGGGAGCGCGAAGGCAGATTCCTGGGCAAGACCGTGCAGGTTGTTCCCCACATTACCGACGAGATAAAATCCCGTATCGTCGCGGTGGGCCGGGATCCAGACGTTGACGTTACCATCATCGAAATTGGCGGTACCGTCGGCGACATGGA
>JAFGUM010000555.1 GCA_016938515.1 Spirochaetales bacterium
CGCGTATCGGAGATACAGAAAGACTACGCGAGCGAGACTCGGCTCGTCTACGATCCAACGCATCCAGACGCCATCCAGACCGGACCCCGTGCCGGGTACGTTGAGTACCCCAACGTCAACGTGGTTACCGAGATGGTGGATCTTATTTCCGCATCGCGGGCGTACGAGGCCAACGCCGCCATTGCCAACGGAGCGAAGGCAATGTTCATGAAGGCTCTCGAGATAGGACGGTAGGCGATGTCCACGTTGTTTGGCATATCGGGTATTTCAGCAACCCTGGGCGTGCAGCCGGTTCCGGGCGGAGCTCTTACCGGAGCTACGCCGGTTGGCGGCGAGAAGCTGAAGCTGTCCCGAGCCGATCCGAGACATTTCGCCGCCGGAGGCGGCACGCCGCCGCTAGGCGAAGAGAAACCAGCCAGCTTCGAGCAGGCCATGCTCAACGCGATGGATGGCGTCAACGCGATGCAGCTGGATAGCTCCAACGCGATTGAGGCGATGATGACCGATCCTGACTCTGTGGACGCGCACGACGTGACCATAGCGATGGCAAAGGCCAGCATGTCGCTCAACATAACCCGTACGGTGCTCGACCGCGTGGTCAGGGCATGGAAAGATATCATCAATACGAGATGACGTTAGCGCCCTGACGGTCTAGCGTCGTTCGTTCTTCTGGGAGGGGGAACATGAACGAATGGCTTAAAAAGACCCTTGATCGGGTCAAGACGCTCTGGGGTTCCTGGGGCATCGTACAGAAGCTCATACTCATTGGCGTAGTAGTCGCCGCCATAGCCGGTATCGTCGTGTTGGTCTCGGTTTCCGGCGCGCCAACGCAGGTACGCTTGATTCGCACGCCCATACAGAACGACGACGAATTGCGCCTGATCACGAGCAGGCTCGACGAAGAAGGCATCGCGTTCGACCTTGGCGAGGGCAACGTGCTCTACGTGAAGGATGAGGCGACCAGGGCCCGGGCCAATGCCATCCTGCTCAGGGAGGACCTGATACCCAAGGGCACGGATCCCTGGGCCGTGTTCTCCATAGACCGCTTTACGGTTACGGACTTCGAGAGAAACATCAACCTCCGCCGGGCTATTATCCAGGAGGTAACGAAGCACATCGAGTCGATAGCCGACGTAGACAAGGCCAACGTGGTGATAGAGATCCCCGAAGACACGCTGTTTTCAGAGGATCAGAAGCCCGTTACGGCGAGTGTCATCCTGTATCCCAAGCCGGGCTCCGACATAACGACGAACCGCGCCAAGCTCGAAGGCGTGCAGAAAATTATCCGCTTCGCGGTCTCTGGCCTCACCGACGAGAACATCGTCATCACCGACCAGAACGGGCTTCAGCTCAACGACTTCGCCGGTATGGCAGATTTTGACCGCGTAGAACGCACAAAGCGGGAGCAACAGCTGGTCCAGAAGCAGGAAGCGTACTACAGGGCAGCCGTTCTCAAGGCGCTGCAGCAGATATACACCCCAGACCGTGTTCGTGACCTCAACATAAAAATTGACATGGACATGAGCCAGAAGAGCGTGTCCACCGAGGAGCATTTCCCGTTTGTCATAAAGCCGGATAATCCCGTAACTCCGTACGACGACGCGGTCATCGAACCCTCGGTAAGGCTTTCAACCGAGAAGACGACGTACGAGTACCAGGGTACTGGCTTCAACCCCGAAGGTCCCGCTGGCGTCGAAGGGCAGACCGCTCCGGCGTACAAGGATCTGCAGAACATGGTTGGCAAGGCCACACAGACGCATTCCATCGAAAACGAGGCGCTCAACAAGCGTCAGAGCGTCGAAGAGCGGTCTCCGGGGATAGATCGCGTTACCGTATCGGTAAATATCGACGGCGTGTGGAAGTGGAAGTATAATGACAAGGGCGATCCCGCGATACGACCGGATGGCGGCATAGAACGCGAGTACGTTCAGGTGGATCCTGCCGAGCTTGAAGCGGCCGCGGCGCTGGTGCGCGATGCCATAGGCTATGACAGGATGCGAGGCGATTCTGTTACCGTGCGCAACATCCAGTTTGACAGGAGCGCACAGTTCAAGTCGGAGGATGAAGCGTTCCTGCGGCGCCAGCAGACAGACAAGATCATCCTGTATTCGTTGATAGGTGTAGCATTCCTGCTTGTCGCGTTCATCGTATTCAGGCTGGCCTCGCGGGAGTTTGAGCGCAGGCGCCGAATCGCCGAGGAGAAGAGGGCGCTTGAACAGCAGATGCTCAGGGAGAACGCGATACGACAGGCCGAGGAGCAGAATATCGAGGTATCCATGTCCGTTGAAGAGCGCAAGCGTCTTGATCTTCAGGAGCACGCCATCAACATGGCCAAGGAGCACCCCGAGGACGTGGCCCAGCTCATCAGGACCTGGCTAAGGGAGGAGTAACGTATGCCCCAAGCCGCGCCTCAAGCCAAGGGTAAATCAGCCGGCGCAGGCCCTGCGGGGTCCACCGGCAAGAAGCCCAAGAGCGCCAAGGATCTAAACGGGCGCCAGAAGGCAGCCATTTTCCTCATAACCCTCGGCAGTGAGATATCTTCTGAAATTTTCAAGCATCTGCGTGAGGACGAGATAGAAACGCTGACTTTCGAGATAGCCAGGCTGGAAAACGTGGAGCCCGAGCTCAAGGACGCGATTCTGATGGAGTTCCAGGAACTGATGATGGCCAGCGAATTCATCAGTTCGGGCGGTATCGACTACGCTCGGGAACTCCTTGAAAAGGCTCTCGGCTCTCAGAAGGCCATAGACGTCATCAACAGGCTGACGAGTTCCCTCCAGGTGCGGCCCTTCGACTTCATACGCCGCACAGACCCGGCCAACCTGCTCAACTTCATACAGACCGAGCACCCGCAGACCATAGCGCTCATCCTGGCGTATCTGGAACCCAACAAGGCCAGTTACATCCTTACGAAGCTTCCCAAGGAACACCAGTCAGACGTAGCCAAGCGAATCGCGACGATGGATCGTACCTCGCCGGAAGTGCTTCGCGAAGTGGAGCGGGTTCTTGAGAAGAAGCTGTCCACGCTGTCCAGCGAAGATTACACCGCGGCTGGTGGTGTCGATGCCATCGTCGAGATACTCAACCTTGCCGATCGTACGACGGAGAAGGGCATCCTCGAGGCTCTCGAAGAAGAGAATCCCGAGTTGGCCGAGGAGATCAAGAAGAAGATGTTCGTATTCGAGGACATCGTCATGCTCGACAACCGCTCCATCCAGAAAGTTATCCGCGAGGTCGATACGCAGGACCTCACGCGCGCGCTCAAGGGCGTGGACACGGAAGTGCAGGAAAAGGTGTTCCAGAACGTATCCAAGCGCGCCGCGCAGGCACTCAAGGAAGACATGGAGTACATGGGGCCGGTACGTATCAAAGACGTAGAAGAAGCCCAGCAGAAGATTGTGGCGGTAATCAGGCACCTCGAGGACACGGGCGAGATAATTATCGCCCGCGGCGAGGACGACCAGTTGATACAGTAAGGGTAGGTTATGGCCAAGACCGTGTTCAGGCCCCAGGAGACAGTCCATCTCACGAGCGCGTACGTGCTCAACGCCCCCGGCGGCAACGAAGCAGTCGAGGAGATCGAGGACGCGGCTCCCGCGCTCGAGTACGAAGGGCCTACCGCCGACGACCTTCGGCGGGAAGCGGAACTCTTCCGGCAGAACTGGGAGCGTGAAAAAGAAGCCATGGTGGCAGCGGCGCGAGCCGAAGCGCAGGACATAGTGGCCAAGGCGGAAGCCGCGGCATTCGAGGAAGTAAAGCGCAAGAACGACCAGGCTCTTAAAATACGCAGAGATGCAGAATCTGCCGCCGAGAAGGCGCTTGCGGAAGCCGAAGCCAAGATCCAGGCTTTTGAAGCCCAGGCCAAAGCCCGCGTGGACGAAGTTACAAAAGCCGCCCACAAAGAGGGTTTTGACCAGGGACGGGAAGAGGGCTTCAAGGAAGGCAAGAACGAGGTGGAACGCCTCGTAAACCGCTTGCACGTCGTTCTGGATCGCGCCATGGACAAGAGAGCGGAAATACTTGAGCAGACAGAGGCGCAGGTCATCGAGCTCGTTCTTCTCATTTCGCGCAAGGTCGTCAAAACCATTTCCGAGAACCAGAAAAATGTCGTGCTGTCAAACATCTCCCAGGCGCTCAGAAAGCTCAAGACCAGAAGCGATGTAATCATCAGGGTAAACCTGGCTGACATGCAGCTGACGACGGAGCACTCCAAGGATTTTATAGAGATGGCGGAAAACGCCAAGCGGATATCCATCGTAGAGGATTCTGCCGTCGATCGCGGTGGCTGCATCATCGAGACGGATTTTGGCGAGATAGACGCGCGCATCCAGAGCCAGCTTCACGAACTCGAAGAGAAGATACTCGACATATCGCCTATCAAAGCGCGCGGGAAGGCGCAGTAGAGCCGTGGACCTGATTGGCAAGTACCTCGACGCTGTCGAGCGGTCGGACCCCATCAAGTACACGGGCAGAGTCACCAAGGTGCAGGGCTTGCTCGTTGAGAGCAGGGGGCCGCAAGCCGTGGTCGGCGAGCTGTGTCAGATACTCATCCCCAGGCTGGGCACCGTAGCCTGGGCAGAGGTCGCCGGCCTCCGCGATGAAACAGTTCAGCTCATGGCCTACTCTGGGCTGGATGGCATAGAGGCTGGTTGCACCGTCGTGGCTACCGGAGAGATGCTCACGGTGCCGGTGTCTGACAAGCTGCTCGGCCGTGTGCTCGATTCTATGGGACGGCCATCCGATGGCAAAGGTGACGTAGCATCGCCGGATTTCTATCCTGCGATATCCGTACCTCCCGACGCTCTTACGCGTCGGCGCATAAAGACGAGGATTTCTACTGGGGTACGCTCCATCGACGGGTTGTTGCCGCTCGGTCGGGGGCAGCGCATAGGCGTATTCTCGGGCTCGGGTGTAGGCAAATCAACGCTGCTGGGTATGATGGCAAGAAACACGAACGCCGACGTCAACGTCATCGCTCTCATAGGAGAACGTGGCCGCGAGGTGCGTGAGTTTATAGAGAACGACCTGGGCGAGGAGGGGCTCGCCAAGTCTGTCGTCATCGTCTCTACTTCGGACACGCCGCCTCTGGCACGGCTTCGGGGAGCCTACGTGGCAACCGCCATAGCGGAGTACTTCAGGGACAGGGGCCTCGACGTGTTGCTGTTGTTCGATTCAGTAACGAGGTTCGCGCGGGCTCAGCGGGAAATTGGCCTGGCTATAGGCGAGCCTCCGACGACGAGAGGCTACACGCCAAGTGTGTTTGATTCATTGCCCAAGCTGCTTGAGCGCTCTGGTACGTCCAGCAAGGGATCAATTACCGGTGTCTACTCCATCCTCGTGGATGGCGATGACATGGACGAGCCGGTGGCTGATACGGTTCGGGGAATCCTCGATGGACACGTCGTCCTTACGCGGAGGCTCGCCGAGCGCTACCACTACCCGGCGGTAGACGTTCTCAAGTCCATCTCAAGGCTGTCTCAGGCGGTTACGGGGCCAATTACGCAAAAGGCCATGGGTGCTGTACGGCGATTGATGGCCACGTATGAAGAGTCAGAAGATATGATAAACATAGGCGCCTACGTCAAGGGTACGAATCCGGCGATAGACGAGGCGATAGACAAGCGGGCGGCGATTGAGGCTTTTCTGGTGCAGGCGGTTGGTGAAAAAGCGCCCCTCGCAGATACGATAAAAAGGCTGGGCGAAATAGCAGGCTTATCCATTCCCGCCTCAGAATTGACAGCGTTTGCGGAGCCGGCTCATGGTGCCGTTAAGCAAGGCGCTGCGGTATTGGGCGAGAGCGCCAGCCGGGTAGGAGAACCCGCCGTGGGCTCTGAAGCCGGAGAGCCGGCGTGAAGCGCTTTTCCTTCGGCCTCGAGCGGGTTCTAGAACTCAGGCAGTACGCGGAGAGGCTTGCGGAGACGAAGCTTGCCGGCAAGGCGGCCGTCTGCTCGTCGTTGGAGCTGGCACTGGCGGAAAACGCCCGTGCCACGCTCAGGACCACCGCGGAGCGCTACCGGCCGGGGTCTAGCGCCGCTGACCACCGCGCCGTGGAACTGTACTCGCTGAGGTTGTCTTCCGAGCGTGAGCGTCTTCTCAAGTCGCTGGCGTACGCGGAAGCGGAGCGTGAAGAAGCCCGGCTGGTGTACGTTGACGCGAGCCGCGAGCGTGAACTCGTTGGCAAGCTCCGCGAGCGGGAAGAAGAAGCTTACTACAAGGCCGTCCTGCGCGAAGAAACCAAAACAATGGACGACCTTGCCGCTGGCGCACGCATCCGCGCCCGAGCTGAAGGCTACGCGGGGATGAGCGCGCTCGGTACGGGCGGAGCATACGAAAGTTAAGAGGGGCTCAAACCATGGCATCGTTCGGTAAGCGTCGAATACTAGGCAGGGTTGTCGTCATGCTCATCATGATCGTGGCGCTCGTGCTGGGAGGTATGTTCTGGTTCGACTACCTGGGACTCGTAGACGCGAAGTCGATTTTTGCGCCGGCTCTGCGAGCTGTTGGAGTAAAGACCCGATCCGGCGACGCCCTTCCCGCCGATTTGCCAACCCTGCTCGACGACGAGCGCCTCGAAAAGCAGCTGGCCGCCGTAGACGCGATGAGGCAGGAACTCGACGAGCGGGAGAGGATAGCCGCGGAACGACAGGCGGCGGTAGAGGCGATGGCCCAGGAAATAGAGGACAGGGCAAGAACGCTCGACGAGAGAGAGAATTCGTTCAAACAAATGGCAGAACGGTACGAGAATAGAAGAGCGAACGTAGAACAGAATGCCCGGTACCTTACGGGCATGCCACCGGCTGATGCCGTAAAGATTCTGGCTGCGTCCGACGATCAGACCGTCATAGACGTGCTGAGGGCGGTAGAAGAATTGGCCGCCAGATCAGGTGAAGCGTCTGTCGTGTCGTTCTGGCTGTCGTTGCTGCCAGCGGAACGGTCAGCAGAGTTGCAGCGCAAGATGAGTGAGAAGCCAGCGGCGCTGGACTAACCCGAGTACGCTCCCAGAGCGGCCGGGACGTCCGGACGCGAAAGGAGCCCGTATACGATGCTCGTGCTACCGCGCATGACATCGCCACCCGATCCAGTTGCCATGGGCGACAAGGGCAGGGGCGACGCCACAGTCAAGGAACCTTCAGACAAAAGCTTCGTACAGATGCTGTCCAGCCTGGTAAAAGCCGGCGGAGAGCCCGCGGCACAGCTCGGTTCAGTTCAGCTTGGGGCAGCGGCATCTCCCGGGCGGTCAAACGC
>JAFGUM010000095.1 GCA_016938515.1 Spirochaetales bacterium
GCAGCCGTATCTTGGAGCGCAAGACAGTAGCGAGCAGCAAAGCGGAAGAAATAATCCCCGCGTCGATGATGAATTTCCAGGAAAAATACATTATGCCACCTTTCCGATCGACTGCGCCGCGCTGTTGACACGCGGGCCGGCAACGTCTGGCTCCCAGTCTAGCACAGACCGTCGAAATCGCCCACCGATAATAACCGCATACCCAACGTCCTGCGTGGCACTTTTCAACCACCGGGTAACGTAGTAGACTGTGCGACTATGGATCCCAGCCGGTTTTACGATGGCTTGCGCGGCCTCGTCGAAAAGACCCCACTGTTTCCCGATGAGGAATTGGTGGCCGTCCTCATTGCCAACCCCCGCGCTGGTGGCTTTTCAAGGCCGGCTCGACTGACGGCAGCCTTGGCGGATCTTGCATCAGCCGCCACCGAGGCGGCGGCGCTGCCGATTAGAACCAGCCCGCTCTCGTGGCGCGTCTACCCCACCTACGGCCCAAGGCACGCGACGACGATGGCCGACGACCTGCTGGAAGAAGCCGCTATGAAGCCAGGGGTTTCGTGGCTCGTCATCCTTGCCGCCGGAGATGGCACCAGCCTTGAGTTTCTGGACGAACTATCCCGCTCTCCAGACGAGCTGCGCGCCAGGTTTACCATCCTGCGCCTGCCGATGGGCACCGGCAACGATGGCTCAGACGGCCGTGAATTGCCTGATTCGCTGAGCCGTTTGCTCGGGCGCGGCTCCATAGCCCAGCAACCCGCGCTGCGCGTCATCCCAGCTCCAGGCGGGCCCGCCGCGGAAAGGGCACCAGGCGGCGAGTGGCGGTCGTTTAACATAGCCAGCATCGGGCTGGACGCGTACGTCACGCACATGACAAACAAGCTCAAGGCAACGCTGCCGGGCGACTCGTACAAGCTCTGGGTAGATCTCGCCACGGTCCTGTACGATCGAACATATCCACCCAGAAGCATGACCATCATCGCCCGCGATCGCGGCGGCGTCGAGACCTCAGCATACGACGGGCTGTTTCTGCTCGTAGCGATGGGTATCAGCGGTAACCGCACGTACGGTTCCAACAAGCCCATACTTCCCGACCAGGATAACGTCTGCGCCATAAGGCAGATGCCGTTGCTGCGCAAGCTCGCGCTCAAAAATCCCATACTGTCCGGTCGCATCCGGGAGTTCCCCGAGGCTTCGCTCTTTTCTGCCGATAGCCTTGAAATCGGCTACAGCGACCGTATATTGATACAGATGGACGGCGAAGCCGAGCTTCTCGTCGCCGAGGATTTTCCTCTGCGGATAGAAAAGACCCACCCGCTTATCCGTCACCTGGCACGGGCCTAGCGGCTTGACCGAGGTAGTACCACGCAGGGTGATGAACAAGGAATAAAGAATGGTAAATCAGGGCAACCCGACGATTTTAGACCAGGCTCGATGCTCCGCGGCAACCCACATAGAGGGAGGAACAGCATGAAAACAAGCAGATTTTCTGCCATGGCGGTGGCGCTCACCTTGTGCGCAACGGCGGCGTGGAGCCAGGCGAAGCCTGTTGTTGCTGTCCTGTCGGCGGAGAGCCCCTTGTACGCGGCGGCGACGCTCGATGAAGCC
>JAFGUM010000556.1 GCA_016938515.1 Spirochaetales bacterium
AGGGCGCTCCAGAGATACGACGGTTCACGAACGCTCACCGATGGCTCTGTAGTGGGAGCCTTGGCATCGTCTTGCTCTGGCAAAGCTGCCTTGGGAGGCTCACGGATGATGATATCGCGAGGGTTTACCCGATCGAAAAAACCCGTACGTCGCAACGTTCCCTCGGCAACCTCATCGTCCACCCGAGACAGAATCAACCTCGCCACCACGTCAGCGTCCCGCCATTCCAGCCCGGAGCCATCGGGTTTAATAGACACAGCACCGTTTTTGATTACCAGAAACGCGTCGTCCGGGGCTATGCCGTCTACCCGTCCCAGGTCTACGAGCGCGGTGTCGGCCTTGCGAGCGAGGATGGATCCCCGCAGCGGCATGAACGAGCTTATTTCTGATACGATTTTGGCCACTGATAGAGCCACCCTGTCGTTACCCGAGCGAGGAGCCTCTATGCGGAGCGCGAGCGCGCCGGTTCTTGCCGCCCTGAGTTCCGCCGACGCTACAACGTCACGCTCGGTTTCGGCAACGCCAACGAGCACGAACCAGTCGGCACCAGAATCCCTGGCGAGCCTGAACGCGTCAGAGAATGAAGCGACGCGGGGTACAGCTCTGTCGACTACCAGGCCCGGCTCAAAAGCCAGGATGTCCCGCAGGTAGCGTGCGACGACCACATCGCCACCGGCATGATACGAGTCACCACCAGCACCCGTTGAGAACACCGCTACCCGATACGCGACGGAGTCGGCAGGAAAGCCTTTCAGGCTCCATGCCCTGCTCACCGACCCGGCAAGGACGCTGTTGTAAATCTCGATAGCGTCCTTGAGCGCCTTGTCGTCTTTGCCCAGGTCTGACAGGAATTTCAGTTCCGCGAGGTATGAGCCCGGCAAGCCCGAGCCCCGCAAGAGCTCTGCGTAGCGCCGTCTGCCTCTGTTGGCGTAGGGGTCTATGGCCAACCCGCGCCTGTACTCCGCCAGGGCTTTTTCATAGAGCAGACGGTCTTCAAGGTCTGCTGCCCGCTCGAAACGCCAGGCAGCCAGCGCGGCTCTCTCGGAGTCTTCGAAGCTCGTGCCGTCCATTACGAGGTTTTCCAGCGCAATACGAGCCAGCTCGTCGTCTGGTCGCAGGTCTACCACCGTAGACAGCGCGTACCGCGCTTCGTCAAAGCGGCCGGAAGCCGACTCGACGAGGCCAAGAAGAAACCAGGCTCGGGCGTCGGAACGATTGTAGTCCAGCGCCCGCTCAAGGACGGAACGAGCGTCGTCGTAGTGTCCCTGATCGTAGTAGATGGAAGCAAGGAGGCTCAGGGCAGCAGAATGGGACGGGCGCGAACCCAAGGCTGTTTTTGCCAGCCGGGCGGCTTCTGCGTAGTCGCCCTTTTCAGCGTACATGCTGGCCGCAGCGTACACAGCGTCGGCGTCTCCAGAGGACCAGCGGAGAGATTCGGCCAGGTAGGCCGCGGCTTCGGTATCGCG
>JAFGUM010000557.1 GCA_016938515.1 Spirochaetales bacterium
CAGCTTCTTGAAATGGCCAGTTCTGATCCTTCGTACGACAGGCTTCTCGACGAGCGGCAGGTAGAGATGGCTCACCGCAATGACTGCGTCATTGGCTCACGCCTCGCAATCTGGCTTGTACGCGATGCCGAGCTCAAGGTATACCTGCACGCGTCCAGCGATGTACGATCAAAGCGAATCCAGCAGAGGGAAGGCGGGAAGTACGCTGACGTGCTGGCCTTCACGAAACGGCGGGATCAGGCGGACAGGGAGCGCTACCTGTCAATCTATGGCATAGACAACGACCGTTACGACTTCGCCGACCTGGTCATAAACACCGAACGGCTGGACGCTGAGCGCATAGCGGACATCATCGTAGCCGCTGTCGGCGGTCGCTAGCTGGATGCGGCAGACTCCCCGATCAGTCGTACTCGTTTCTGGCGCCTCCAGCGGTATCGGCAACGCCTGCGCCACGTACCTGTCAAAAAAGGGCCACGCTGTATACGGTACGAGTCGCGATCCCGGCGCCAGAGCCAGACGCGCCGATGAATTTTTCGAGCTGCTGACGGTTGAGGTTCGTGACGACGAGTCGGTGCGGAGCGCGGTTGACGAGGTTCTGTCCAGGGAGAAGCGGCTGGATGTCCTCGTATGCTCTGCGGGCATAGGCGTGGCAGGAGCGGTAGAAGAGACAGCCCTCGAAGACGGCCTCAGGCAAATAGACGTGAATTTTATGGGCGTGGTACGCATGGTGCGCGCGGCTCTTCCCTGGATGCGCGTGCACGGCGGGTCTATTTTTGTGCTGGGCTCTCTTGCCGGCAGGTATGGCGTTCCTTTCCAGGCGTACTATTCGGCAAGCAAGCGCGCGCTCCAGGGGTTCGTTGAATCGCTCCGTATGGAACTCGTGGGGTTTCCCGTTCGCGTTGCTCTTATAGAACCGGTTCATATCCGCACAGGCTTTTACGCGGCTCGCATGGTGTGCGGGCTGGCAGAAGATAGCCCGTACGCCGCCAATGGCCGACGCGCGATACGATCGATGGAAGAAAGCGAGCAGCTGGGATCTGATCCGGTTCTGGTCGCACGAAAGATATCCCGCCTCGTACGAGCCAGGCACCTACGAGCGCGATACAGCGTAGGGCCGTGGTTGGTGCGCTTTGGCCTGGCTCTGCGACAACTGCTACCGTACTGTATACTGGAGAGACTGATAATGGCGCATTACTCTATAGACGCCAGAAATGGAGACCGCTGATGGCTACTACAGTAACAACGCTACCGTTTGGCACGATGTCTGATGGGCAGCAGCCGCGGCTTTTTATGCTGGACAACGGCAGCATGCGCGTTGGTGTCTCTGAATATGGCGCCATCATCACCTCGGTGGTGGTTCCGGACAGGTATCAGGGTGAGGTGGACGTGCTGCTCGGGTCGTCTACGCTGGCCGGCTTGGCGGCTCGACATCCGTATATGGGGGCGAGCGTCGGCCGCTTCGCCACCAGGATAGGAGGCGCGCGCTTTGAGCTGGACGG
>JAFGUM010000558.1 GCA_016938515.1 Spirochaetales bacterium
AGCCTCCTTGCCGTACTTGGCCGCGTCGGCGAGCACGACACGCCTGCGCGATGCCCCGAGCACCTTCTGCTTGAGCTGGGCTTCTATCAGATTCTGCGACGAGAACACAGCCTGGGACGAAAAGCCGGATGTCCCCATAAAGCAGGTTCCAATATGAAGCATCGACAGCGCTTCGAGCGCCATGGGACCGACGAACGAAGCGGCTTCTCGCCTGAAGCTTCCACCCAGACAGATAAGGCTGACCTCGGGAGCGCTTCCAAGCTCCACCATGATGTCGAGCGAGTTGGTAACAACCCTGACGCTGGAAGTTCGCAGCTCCCTCGCCAGCATGAGGCAGGTACTGCCCGCGTCCAGGTAGATCGTCTCGCCCTCCCGCATCAACTCGAGGGCTTTTCTGGCTATCGTTCGCTTTTCTTCCAGATTTTCATGCTGGCGCACATCTACGGTTCTGAGCACGCGGGTATCCTCGGCTATGAGCGCGCCGCCGTGGGTACGCACGAGACATCCCATGTCTTCAAGCTGCGACAGATCCTTGCGGATGGTAACTTCGGAAACGCCAAGCCTCTGCGACAGATCACTGACCGAAACCGTGTGCAGAAGATTGAGCAACCTGAGAATTTCACCGTGTCGAGGAAGATGAATCAATCTTCGTTACCTTTCGAATTTTATAATAAATCGTAAGCGCCTCGCTGTCAATCATGAAGATTTCCTTGACGTAGCAGGATTTTCGTGGTATCTGGTTGCGAGTTATAGTTTCATTCGAAAGGAAAAAACAATGATCAAGCAAAACAATTCGGACCCGGCAGCCCCAGGCGAGCGCCCTGTCCGCCTCATCAACGTGATAGGGTACGGCGTGGGCGATATTTACGGAGGCGGCGCCTTCCTTATCGTAGGCATGCTGTTCATGTTCTTCCTTACCGAAGTGGTCGGCCTCAAACCCGCGCTGGCGGGGCTCATGTTCGGGGCGGGCAAAATCTGGGACGGCATCTCCGACCCGCTCATGGGGTATATTTCTGACAGGACGAAATCATCGCACGGCAGGCGGCGCGTCTACTTCCTGTGGGGCGCCGTTCCGGTGGCGCTCACCTTTGTCATCCTGTGGCTCCCCATACCGAGCGACAGCCAGGCGGTGCTGTTCGCGTACTACCTCTTCGCGTACATCCTTCTGGACGCCGCTTACACGATGGTAATGACTCCTTACTCGGCCCTGCCCGCGGAGATGAGCGCAGATTTCAAGGTACGCAATCGCCTGTCCACGTCGCGGCTACTGTTTTCTGGTCTGTCATCGCTCGTAGCCGCCGTCGTACCCGCCATGATACTGGGCGCCTTCCCCGACGCGCCCGGCACCGGGCACCTGGTGATGGGAATAGTATTTGGCACGATCTTCGCGCTGCCCTGGGTGTTCGTGTACCGCACGACCTGGGAAAACCCCGCCCACGGCGACCAGTCCGCCGGTACGGCGAGCGGTGCGGTTGGCATTCTGTCGGATTTTCTTACCATTTTGCGCAACAGGTCGTTCCGCATTCACTTTCTGATGTACGTCGCCGCGTACACGGCGATGGACGTGCTCATGGCCCTGTTTACGTATTACCTTACGTATTACATGAGGCGCCCCGGACTGTACTCTCTGGCCATGGGCAGCCTGATGGTAGCCCAGCTCGTCATGATGCCCGCATACACCGCCATAGCCAACAGGCGCGGCAAGGCAACAGCGTACACCATCGGACTGTCTATCTGGGCAGTTGGCATGGTACTAACGACCCAGCTCGGCCCGGAATCGGCGACTGTCGCCATCGCCCTCGTCTGCGCGTTCATTGGCACGGGAACGTCGGCTGGCGTACTCATACCCTACATGATACTGCCCTTCGTCATCGATGTTGACGAGCTCATGACGGGCAGGCAGCGCTCCGGCGTGTACGCGGGCGCCATGACGCTGATGCGCAAGCTGGTCCAGGGCGCTATCGCGCTGCCGATGATAGGCTTCATGCTGCAGAGCATCGGCTTTATACCCAACCAGGCGCAGTCGCAAGCGACGCTGACGAGCTTCTTCACGTTCTTCATCGGTGTACCCGCGATCCTCATCGTCGCCGGCATCGCCGCGGCGAGCAGGTTCAGGATCAACCCGCGGACGCACGCGGTGCTGGAGCGCGAGCTGATACGCCTGAGAGCCGGTGGCCAGGCGTCCGAGGTGGAACCGGAAACACGGCGCATCTGCGAACTTCTGTCTGGAATACCTTACGATTCGTGCCAGTTGGCGACAGCCCGCGACAGCGCGGATGAAGGCGACCGCGCATGAAAGTGGAAGACGCCCGCGTACACCTGTCGTTCCGTTTTCACGTCAACCTGTACCATTCGTACCGAGGCGATTCCCTGGACGAACGCGGCATAGGCAAGGATATACGCGTCATCAGGTCGATTCTGGATGATCTCGACGGTCTTTCCGGGGACGGTGTGGGGCTCCGCTGCGCCTGGGATATGGAAAATTACTTCTCGCTCGAACAGTACCTGCCCCGTTACGCGCCGGACATCGTCGACCGTATACGCAGAAGGGTTGAAGCCGGTCTCGACGAGATAGAACTCATGTCCTGGAACAACGGCATCATGACGGCTCATACGAGAGACGAGTTCCGGGCGGCCATCGGCTGGGCCATTCATAACGACTCGGGTTCGGGTGTCGCCGACCTCTTTCCGTCGTGGGTTCCCATCGTCCGCCCTCAGGAGTGCATGTTTACCGCCGCACATATCCCTGAATACCGGGCGCTCGGCGTGGAGGCGCTGTCTGTGTACTACAGCGCCATTCCCTTCAACGGCTTTGGCTCGTTCATACCGGCGCTGCCGACTGAGCGTCGCTACAATCCCATGACCATCGTCGATCCCGCTTCGGGGCAGGGTATGCGTCTCCTGCCAGCGTGCAACCACGCCGACATCGTCGAACACTGGCTGAGCCTCAGGCGCTGGCTCGTTTCGATGCGTCGCGCCCAGCTGGCCACGCCCGAGGCTCGGGATCTGATGCTCATAATAGACATGGACGCCGACGACAGCTTCTGGACGGGCTACCTGCCGCGGGCGCTCAGGAGCCTCGTGCCGTCCGCCGGGGGGCTACGGTCCATGGCGCGGAGCCTCGCCGGACTCCCCTGGCTTGAGTTCACGAGGCCGTGGGACTACCTCGCCGCGCACGACGATCTGGGCACCATCGAGCTGGGGCAGGATCTGGCGGACGGCGCGTGGGACGGCTATTCATCCTGGGCAGAAAAATCGGAAAACGCCAGACTATGGCCGGTCATAGAACGAGCCCGGAAGCTCGATACGCTCGCGGCGCGGCTCGAGGACGAAGCCGCTTCTGGCGCATCGACGAGTGGGTCGTATAGTAAAAGCCCCAGCCGCGACGCCAGCCTGGCTCCCGCGGCGCTGACCGAGCGGCTCCTGGCCATGTCCACCACGCACTTCGGCATGGCGTCACCCGTCATGAACGCTGACAGGCTCAACGATGGCTTCAAGCGGGCCCAGGCGGCACTAGGACACGCGGCAGAGCGTTTCAAACTAGCCGCCGCGCGGGTGGCTGCGGCCCGGACTGCTGGCGGTGCAGCCGATGACGACGGCGGCGCTTGGTACTTCGACCAGGCTATCGATGGGCTGCCACCCGGCAGGGGCGCTATCGTCACCCTGGCCAGGGAGGAAAATCAGCCGCTTGGCATACCAGTAGGCGCTTTTTCGCAGGACGCTTCAGGGGAGACAGTCGCTCGCGTCGTCACCAACCCAGCCTCGAGCCGAGTTGCCGACTTTGCCGCTTCGGACGATACGCCCGCGCGCGGTGCCGAGCTCGTGGTCGAGACGAACGGAATACGCGATGGCTCGCTACACGCATACGCGCTGCCCGAAGGAGGCGCCATGGTCGAGTTCGATGGACGGCCGATCTTCTCGTCTCCCCTGTCCCGCCCCTGGGTTGAATACGGCAAGAACAGGATAGTAACGTATCCCGGCGCCGATGCCGCCGTCACCGTGCTGCAACCGGGTAGAGTCGCCGAGCTCAGGCTGCACGGCGGGGCGAAGCTGCCTGAAGGCGGCACCCTGTCCTGGACGCACGTCTACACCCTGGCCGCGGGAACTGGAGCCGTCGTCGTAGACGTGTCGGTGTCCTACCCCCGCACGCCCCACCGCGGGTACAAGCGCGACAAGGCAGCCCGCCTCGCGCGAACCTGGGACGCCTCGTGGCGGGG
>JAFGUM010000096.1 GCA_016938515.1 Spirochaetales bacterium
GCGCGTGTGTAGCGCCGGTGTTCAGGCGCCAGGGGGTGTATAGCGCCTTGTACGACAGTTTGAGGGATGAAACGCTCGCACCAGGCTCGCGGCCCGTGCTTCTGGTATGTTCGGGAAATTCTGCAGAAGGAGCACGGATCGCCGGCTCGTCAGGCGCTTCGGTGACTCGTTCAAGGTATCGCATGATACTCACGAGTAGTTGTCTCGAAAAAATAGCGGCACCGGATTGTGTGCGGCTGGTACCTGTTACAGACGAAAACGCCGAGGAGGCATCCAGAGTCTCTGCAGCTATTTTCAACAGGGCCCCCGTTGACGCGTGCTGCTTCATGAAGGCGCTTCTCGCAGACCCGGTGCGGGAGCAGTTTCTGGTTGTTGCCTCTCGCGGCACCGTTGGACTCGTAGGAGTCGCCAGCGCTGGCACTGACTATTGCGTGCACGGTTTGGGTGTGTTGCCGCAATTTCGTACTGGTGGGTATGGCGCAGGAGCGCTGGACGCGGTGCTCAGCGTCCTCAAGGAGAGGCGTGTCGGGCTCGTGGCTCTCGACGTGGATACCAATAATGCAGCGGCGTTGTCATTGTTGCGTTCAAGAGGATTTGCAGTAGCCAGCCGCGCTGACTACTGGCTCCTTCCTGGTGCGCGGAAGGATTCGCAGTAGCTGTAGCCAGAAATTCAGTTCGATATGCAGGGGTGACTTTGTAGTTTCTCTCATCTGAAATGTGCATAATTAAGTATATATAATTAAAAGACTATAGATGCTGTGATTAAAAAGCTGAAAACAGAAGGTGCTTAGACAAGGAAAAATCGTGATGCGATGGGTAGAAACAATATATTTACGGCGTATATGCAAGGAATTGCAGAAATACCATGAAATATCAAAATTGAACAGTGAAATTATTTAAATACGCCAAATTTAATTCGATGCTCATCGACCAACGCAAAACCGTTGACAAGCGCTTGAAGCAGTTTTATCCTGTGGTTGTTTTTAACTAACCCCATACCCTCAAGGAGGAAGGCGCAATGACAACGTTGATAGCGCTTTTCGCGTTGGCTCTGTATCTTGTATTTTACTTCACGTACGGCAAGACCCTGCGTGACAAGCTGCTCAAGAGTGAGCACGCAGCCGAGGCGCCGTCCAAGCGTCTCGGAGATGGCGTGGACTACATACCAACGAGCAAGTATGTACTCTTTGGTCACCACTTCGCGTCCATCGCGGGAGCCGGTCCAATCACTGGTCCCGCTATCGCAGTCGCGTGGGGCTGGCTACCCGGCCTCATCTGGATCTGGTTTGGCAACGTATTCCTCGGCGCTATCCACGACTACCTGTCGCTGGCGGCATCGGTACGCTACGACGGCCGATCCATGCAGTTTGTGGCACAGGACCTGATCAGCAAGAATGCCGGCAAGGCGTTTGGCTGGTTCATCCTGTTCCTCTGTATCCTCGTCGTCGCGGCGTTCGGCGATATCGTCGCCGGCCAGTTCGCAGCCGACGGTCGCGTGTTCTTCGCGTTCGTATTCTTCTGCGTAGCCGCCGTCATATCCGGCTACTTCATGTACAAGACGAAGCTCGGCCTCGGCTGGGGCAGTCTGCTCGGCCTCGCGCTGGTTATAGTGGCTTTTGCCGCCGGCAACCAGTTCCCGGTCAAGTGGAGCAAGGATATCTACTTCCTTATCATCTTCGCGTACATTCTCCTGGCCTCCACACTGCCTGTTAACCTGCTGTTGCAGCCTCGCGACTACCTGTCGTCGTTCTTCCTGTACTTCGGGTTGGCCGTTGGCGGCATCGCGGCGATTACTGCCTTCAAGGCTTTTGACGCCATCCCCGTCTACACCAGCTTCAGCGCCAAGGTCATTGGTGGCGTACCGTCTCCCTTCTGGCCAACCGTACCGCTCGTAATCGCGTGCGGCGCCCTGTCAGGCTTCCACGCTCTCGTAGCGGCCGGAACCAGCTCCAAGCAGATAGCTTCGGAGAAGGACGCGCTGTTCGTCGGGTACGGTGGCATGCTTACTGAAGGCTTCCTGTCAACGCTCGTCGTCATCTCCATCGCGGCCTTCGGTGGTCTGGCCCTCGGCGACAAGCTGATGGCGACCCCCGCTATCCCGCGCTTCGTCCAGTCGTTTGCCAAGATGGTCAGCACTCAGCTGCCCTTCCTGCCGATGGACTTCATGACGCTGTTCGCCGCCGTTTGGGTGTCAACCTTTGCTCTTACCACCCTTGACACCACGAACCGCCTTGGCCGCTACATCATCCAGGAAATGGCTCTGCCGCTCAAGGAAAAGAACGCGAGCGTCTACGGATTTTTCAACAACAAGTGGGTCGCCTCTTTTATCATCGCGTTTGTAGGCCTGTTCCTCGCTCGCGCTGGTGGTTACACCTACCTGTGGCCGGCCTTCTCGGGCGCCAACCAGCTGCTCGCCTCGGTGGTAATGCTCACCGTAGCGATGTGGGTAAACAAGAAGCTCGATCCCAAGTACACGATGGCCGTACTCGTTCCCGCTATTTTTCTGTGGGTTACGGTAAGCGCCGCTCTTATCTGGTACGAGATCTTCGTGATCCCGACTTTCTTCAAAGACATGGCTCAAATCAGCAAGGTAATAACCGGAGCTACCGTCGGCGGCATAACGCTGTTCATGCTCGTACTCAATTTCATCATCTTCTTTGGCTTCCTCAAGAACTGGAAAGCCAAACCAGCTGCTGTGTAAGTTTCTGCCGTACAGGAATCCATGCCGACAACCGCCGGCGTGGGTTCCAGAATCAACCGGTCGCTCTGGTGGCTGGCTGATTCTCTCCGGTGACTCGTGGATTCCCACGCAGTCGAGACCTGGAGATTACAGGGAGTCTCCACGCGAGACTCCCTGCCTTTCCTTAAGTTCGTGAGGAAAAAGATGTCGTTTCAATCGTTTCTAAAAAAGCTTACGAGGGTGTTTGAGATTTTTGTACAGATACATCGTGAAAAAGCTTCGGAAATTATAGAGTTTGAGCTCAAAGAACTCGAAAATATATTCTCACTGCTCATTCTTGGCGGGTTCATAGGTATGCCTTCTCCGCCGGTGCCAATAGCGATAGAGCTGCTACCGTATATGGAGCGCGAGCTTACTATAATGCTTGCCCGCACCGATATGGCCCAAGACCCGCTGGCTCCTCTCATAGGTATACTCGACGTAGATTGAATAAGGATGGATTACAATGAAATCCAACGCATTTTTCCTGGGCAAAGGAGGCGTCGGCAAGACGACTACCTCTGCGGCTTTTGCACTGTCGCTGGCGCGATCTGGTACCCGAGTCCTTATCGCCTCGCTTGATCCAGCTCACAACCTCGGTGATGTTCTCGCCACCAAGCTCGATGATACTCCCAAAAACGTAGAACCGCGGCTCGATGCCCTTGAAGTTGACCTCAACGCGTGGGTGCAAAAATATCTGAAAGAAAGCAAAGACGAGCTTTCGCAGCAGTATTCATACAATATGACTCTCAATCTGAACTCTTTTTTTGATATAATGAAATATTCACCAGGCACGGAAGAATACGCGATGCTCTGGGCAATAGAACACATACGCTGCAACCTGTCAGGTGACTACGACGTTGTCGTGTATGATACGCCTCCAACAGCTCTGTCGCTTCGTTTCCTCGCCATGCCGGCGATTTCAAATATCTGGATAGCCGAGCTTACCAAGCTTCGCGAACGCATTCTTGAAAAACGACAGACTATTACCAGGATCAACCCGGAGTCTCCTGTGGCATCGAGCTGCGTAGACAAAGATGACGACAAAGTCTACGGGAAGCTCGGCTCGATAAAGAGGCGCCTTACCGATCTGTCTATGCTTTTTGGTCAGGAAAGCTACATTGCCGTCGTGCTTAACCCGGACTCACTGTCTGTTTCGGAGGCCTTGCGCATCAAGGATGAACTGGACAAAATAGACGTACCACTGTGCGGCATCTGCCTCAACAAGCGGGGTGTATCCAAGGCGGCGTGGGAACTTGACAAGCGTTTGTCTGATACACCCCTGTTTGAGATGGATTTTGTACCCGGGGGGCTACACACGCGCGATGACGTTGCAGCGATAGATACATCGGCGCTCGTTACCAGCTTCAAGGCGGCGCCAGCACGCACAAAAGGAACGACATGAACCCACTTCTGATCACCGCCCTTATTTTTCTGGCTCTGGCTTCAACGGGTTGGTATTTTTACGGCACAAAGAAGAACAAATTTATCGCTTCTTCTATGTCACGAGACCTGGAAGCTATACTCAAGCCGCGTACAACCAATTATGTGAATATTGGTGGCGTCATCGGCTACAACTTTACCTACGCGCTGCCGGCGCCGTTTACCAGCGCCAAGGGCACCATGACCATGAGCCCGCGACACTCACTGCTATACTTGCCGGTATCCTTGCTTATGGGCGTTCGGGATAGATTTTTTGTCAACATCTTTACCAAGAAAAAACTGCGAGCCGAAGCCCACCTCGTAGAGTCCAGCTATCTTGGCAAAGCCAGGATAGAGGGTAGCGAGAATATGGATTCGCGCCAGGTAGTGAATAAAGGCAAGAGCTATACGCTACTCTGGAAGGGAGAAGATCTCTCCTTTGACCTTGAAAAGCTACTCGAGTCACTGCCAGAACCAGGATTCCTTCGCCATTTCTGTGTATACCCGGGAAACAAGACGTTTTTTATCCACCTTCGCCCCCAGGGTGGCAACATCAAGGGTGACGTAGAAGCTATATACGAGCGGCTGCAGGTGTTCTACCAGAAAGAGAAAGAATAAATGGAGCTGGATCAGTCCGTCAGGGTAAAGTTCGACGCTGTCATCAACAGTGTAAAAGAACCTCAATCGGAGTTGAGCCTGGCTGAACTGGGTCTTGTTACCAAGATCAGCTACTACGCTGCCGACAAGACGATTATCGTTTTTCTGGCCACAGACGCTCCTGGGCGTGAATGTCCGGCGTGCTCCGCGATCAACGGCTTTGTCGTCAATACAATAGAACGTGATCTCAAAGCCGCGCTGGAGAAGGAATTCCCTGGCTGGACGATAGAAGTAAGATAAGTGAAGATGACCTTTCGCTGGTTTGGCACCGGCGATCCTGTACCGCTCGGATACATCAGGCAGATCCCGGGCGTCTCCGGGGTGGTTTCAGCTCTGCACGATATCTCCCCGGGCGCTGTCTGGCCAGAAGACAAGCTGACCATCTTGCGCGGCAGAGTGGAAGCAGCCGGTCTGGAGTTCCGCGTCGTCGAGTCTATTCCCGTAGCCGAAGACATAAAACTCGGTGGGCCGCGCCGCGATGAAATGATCGAAAACTGGGTGCGGAGCCTTCGCGCTGTAGCCCGCATCCTGGGGCCTCGCTCAGAGGTCACCGGTTCTGACGCACCTATTGTGGTTACCTACAATTTCATGCCTGTGTTCGACTGGACTCGAAGCGATCTGGTACGGGTACTGCCGGATGGTTCTACAGCGCTCGCCTACGACGCCGAGACGGTTGCGAGGATGGATCCGCTTGATGGTGATCTGGAACTGCCTGGTTGGCTGGCGAGCTATTCAAGGCAACAGCTAGAGGAACTGCTCGAGGCATATCGTCAGACTCCCGCTGAAACCGTCTACGACAATCTGGTATCGTTTGTGCGATATGTCGCTCCGGAAGCGGAGCACCTCGGTATTCGACTAGCGCTGCATCCTGATGATCCCCCCTGGCCGGTCTTTGGCATACCGAGGATAATTACAGGAGCCGCACCGCTGCGAAGGCTATTCGATGACGTACCCTCTGTTGCCAATGGCCTGTGCCTGTGCGCTGGCAGTTTTGGAGCAGACCCCGCCAATGACATAGAAGCGATGGCACGGGAGTTCGCAGGGCGCATTCATTTTGCACACCTGAGGAACATTACTGTAACGAAGCCTGGTTCGTTCATGGAGACAGCTCATCCTTCAGGTGCCGGGAGCCTTGATATGGCCGCCATAGTCGACGCACTCGTCGAAACAGGTTACCAAGGCCCGGTGCGGCCAGATCATGGCAGGATGATATGGGATGAGGCGGGAAAGCCCGGATATGGACTATACGACAGAGCCCTGGGCGCAGCGTATCTACTGGGGCTTATTGAACATTCGGAGCGGGGACACAAGGCTTGACCGGGCTCACCCCGCTCTGGTAATGAGCCCTGGGCCAACCAGACCCGCGTATAACTGGATTCTTACTCCGCTACTTTTTCAATCGGGGCGTCGGGAGCATTTTTCTTGACGCTTTCGATACCGTTGATGCATGAGTCTTTCGATTCGTACGCTTCGCTTACGGCTATTATCTGGCCATTGCCTGCTTTGAGCCTGAAGCGAAATTTACCCTTTTTGTCTTCGTAATACTCAAATTTTCCAGCCATTAAGCCCTCCTTGTCCGAAAAAACATACGTACCATTGATACTAGCACCCGCCAAATCACTAATCAAGTTTTTTATCGTTTCTTGCCCTTTTGTGCGTAAGCGCTGGTGCGCCGGTGTGCGTAGTAGCATGGAACGGAGGGCTCATCGTGAATATAAGAACGAGGCAAAAAGCGTGTGCAGGATTGACCAAGGAGCTAAATCGCACGCCAGCTACAGGAATACCGCTACTGCTGCTTGCGTTGGCCTGTGTTCAGGGTTCTTGCGCGGTGAGCGGTAATGATGCGGCTACCACTGCGTACACCAGAGCAACTGCAGCATACGAAGCTGGTGATATGGACGAAGCACGAATCGAGGCTGCAACAGCCGCCAGCCTTGATCCGTCAATGCTCGATGCTCGATTGCTACTGGGTAAAGCGTTCTTTTTTCTGGAACTCGACGACCAATCCATAACGACCCTGTCAGCTACCTTGCGCCGGGTGCCTCGTGCAGGTGAAACAGCGTTGTGGTTGGCGCGTGCGTACCGGATGGCGGATGAGTCAGATAAGGCTATTGCAACCTGTGAGACGCTACTGGCTTCTGACCCGGCCAGCGTAGCCGCCCTCAGGCTACGCGCAACCCTGGCTATGGACGATGACGATACAGCCAGCGCCTTGCGATACCTCAACATGGCTGTAGAAGCATCAGCTGAAACAGGTATGGCTTTTCTTGACAGAGCCGCAATCAGGTGGGCGTTTGGAGACCGCGAAGGAACATACGCTGATCTGGAAACAGCCATGATGACACTGCCGAGAGGGTCCCACGCCCTGGTAGAGGTTGGAAGGCTCATAGATGATCTGAAGGCTCTGGAACCGTGAAACGCTGCATGTGGTTACGCGAGACGCTGGGAGCGATCCTGTTGGCGTCAATTGCCTGCTCGTCGTGCTCCAGCTTGTACATCCGGCCAGTGTCCCTTGATACCGTGGCTGTGCATAAGAGCGCGCCGCCAGCTTCCGTGGGTGACCGACCTTCAATTAGCGTGCGAGAAGCCGCGCAGATGGCCATCGACTTCAACCTGGAACTGCGGGCAGAGCGGGAGGCGCTGGAGGCCAGAACCGGCGCGTGGAAGCTGGGTTTGCGCGCTTTTCTGCCATCACTGACTCTGGGAGGCACCGTCGATGAACGACTTGCTCTGTACGCACAAGACTCGCTGAACACGAATGTCTCTTTGACACTGGAACAGCGCCTGTGGGATGGAGGACGACTAGCCGCTTCACGCAAGCTTGAATCAGCAGAACTGGAACTGGCGCTGGTACATCTTGAAAGAAAGGCGGATGAAGTTGGAGAAGCGGCGGTAGCGGTGTATAGACGCGTGGTGGTAGCGCGGAAGCGTCTTGAAATACAGCGTGGAGCTCTGCAAGCCGCGACGCTTGAGCGCACGATACTGGCAGCAGAATTGACTGCTGGCCTCGCGACATCCATGGATCTGCTTGTCGCGGACCTGGAGCTGAAGCGTCAGGACATAGAGGTGCAGGAAGCAGCCGTCGTCGTCGACATGGCTGAAGACGAACTCGCCGCCGCTATCGGTCTGATGGATGTGCCGATTCTGGCTGATGCCATGATCGATACCTGCACAAGGCTGGCACTAAACGTCGATTCGCTGCGCTTACTCGCGGTCACACGTTCCACTGAGCTGGAAGCCGCGCGCGCGGCTATCGTAAGAAAGCAGGCGGAAGCACTGGCCGCCGGTTTTTCGTGGCTACCGGAGCTTGGACTGCGAGCGAGCGCCTGGTTGTCTGGAGCGGAGTTGCCGCTAACCGATGCGTCATGGTCTATCGGGTTGAACATCGATTTTGGCGGGGCGTTTCTGAGCGGCTCCGCAGGCGTTGAAATTAGCGGGGAAACGTCTGCTACGCGCAGCGCACACAACAACTGGTCCGCAGTGCCGATCCCTGACCCCGCCGCCGCTCTTGATCGAAAGAACACGCAACTGGCTCTCAGGCTGGCAGAGGATGGATACCGCGCACTCGTAGATCGAATAGACCGAGAAGCCAGAGCGGCGGCTCTCGGGTACGAAAGCGCTGTTGAAATAACCGCTGTCAGAGCGGCAGCGCTTGAAGCGGCAAAAGCCGCGCGGGAACTGTCGAAGCTGCGGGTACAGTTGGGACAATCGGCACGGTCTGAGCTCATCAAAGCAGAGCTCGAGTTGGCAACGTATGAAACCGAGTTGGTGGACTCC
>JAFGUM010000011.1 GCA_016938515.1 Spirochaetales bacterium
CGCATACGATACGGATAGTACCCCTTGTGGTCATCAATGATGCCCATCGAGTCCGGGCCATCCAGCTCGGTGCGCTCACCGCCTACATCAAACCAGCCACGCATCGGCATCAGCACTTTGGTTGAATACATGGCCCGGTTGAGGCCGAGTGGCAGGCAGACCGCCGAAGCGGCCGTCTGCCTGGTATTGAATGCGAAGGTAAACGCGCCATCGAACGCAGGGCGGGTTCCGTGCCGAGCCATCCGTGCCTGTACGGTCATGCTCCCCGCTGAAATATCGAACGAATACTGTAGCGACTGCCTCCTGTTGGAGCAGCTGAGCGTCTTGCCGTCGAGCGCTTCTCCTATACCAAAGCGGCCAAGCGGCACGATGCGCCTGAACTCCAGTATCTTCTCGCGTTCCCGATCCCACGCGCTGAACTGTGCCAGACCGACGCTCTTTGCCTCGTACAGCGCGGTGAAGAAAAACCATCGCTCGTTGCCAAACTGAAAGGCCACCCATTCCTTGCACCGGAAGTCCTTGACCCACCGCGGTACCGGATAGTGATACGGCCGTTCCACGTCGAGCATATTGGCCTTGCCCGGCGGCCCGTTGAAGCAACCCAGCACAAAGGTTCCGTCCCTGACAATATGGTCTGGAGGATCGACGATGCTTCGACCATACGGCGGACGCTCGTCTGAATCAGACTCCGCGGGCATCAGAGCTGGCCGTTCTGGTATAGCCGGTACAGAATCTGCGTTCCCTTGTCACCAAATCCTTCGTCAGAAACACGCTTGAACAGGCTCTCGGCGAGCTCCAGCAACGGCAGCTTCATACCCATCAATCGCGCCGAATCCAGCGCGATACGCAGGTCCTTGAGGAAGTGCTTGGCGTAGAAGCCTGGTTCAAAGTCACCCGAAAGCATCCTGGGCACCATGCCGACGAGCTGCGCACTCTGCGCGGCGCCACCGCCGATGCTGTCGAGTACCCGGTGCGCGTCGAGCCCGGCTTTCTGCGCGTACAGGATGGACTCGATGGCCCCGAGGAGCGAGCCCGCCACCGCTATCTGGTTGGCCATCTTGGTATACTGACCCGCGCCTGGGCCGCCCTGGAGCACGGCGGTCTTGCCCATCACGTCGAAAAACGGCTTCACCGCGGCAAAGGTGGCGTCATCACCGCCAACCATGATTGACAGCGTCGCGTTTCTGGCACCCGTATCTCCACCAGATACCGGAGCGTCGAGTGCGGATCGGCCGGCTGCCTTCGCCGCGTCGGCTATTCGCGTTGCGAGTACCGGGTCGCTCGTCGTATGATCGACGAGAATGGCGCCCGGCTTGGATGCTGCGACGATGCCATCAGCGCCGAGATAAACCGCTTCGACGTCTGCGGGATAGCCAACCATGGTAAAGACGACATCCGCCCCGGCGGCGGCGTGGGCTGGGGTATCCGCCCAGAGGGCGCCAGCATTCACGAGCGCGTCGGCCTTTGCCCTGGTCCTGTTGTACACCGTAACGCGAGCGCCTGCCTTGAGCAGGTGCCCGGCCATGCTGGCACCCATGACGCCGGTTCCTATAAATGCTATGTTGCTGCCGCTTACGCGCATGTCATCCTCCTGTACGATCGATACATCGAAAAGACCATTCTGTCACGCCATCTTGTAGCCAAAACGCCTGAGCATCGCCATGCGGTCCGCCTTGTCGGCATCGCCTTCGACACCGCGTGGGGACGCACCGTCCACGACCCCCGTTATACCGGCGCCCTGATCGGTGCGCACGACCAGCGCCTGAACGGGGTTGGCCGTAGCGCAGAATATCCTGCACACTTCCGGGCAGGCTTTGATCCTGTCCAGCACGTTGATGGGATACACCCCGGGGCCGAGCACCAAGTAGAAGGTGTGACCAGCTCCCGTCGCCAACGCGCACTTCGTCGCATCGGCTACCAGAGCCTCGTCGTTACCCGCTGTGCGGACAAGACACGGACCGGAAGCCTCGTTGAAAGCGAGCCCATACCTGGCACCGGGGACAGACCCCGCCATGATTTCCGCTATATCTTCTACCGTCTTTATAAAATGCGACTGACCAATAATAATGTTCGCTTCTTCAGTCCAGGAAAGTTGCACGACCTCTATCTCCGCTGGCATATCATTCCTCCGGGGTGTCAGTTTACCCGCGAATCGTCCAACTCGCAAGAAGCCGTAGCGCGAGCTCTGTCCCCCGCCAGCGCGAGCTCTGTCCCCACTGGAGTCCCCTCCGCGATGTTTTTTTTGAAATTCCGCATATAAGCCTTGAATTTCACAAAGATATAACACATATTACACATTATAAGAGTAAATTGTGTAAGGCGGTTCAAAGAATGATCGATTCAACAAAAGAGAGAATCCTGGAAGCGGC
>JAFGUM010000559.1 GCA_016938515.1 Spirochaetales bacterium
AGGCGACGTGGAGCTTAAAGGCTGGGTCCACCGGATACGCGAGCTCGGCGGGGTGTCGTTCGTCATGCTCCGCGACCGCTCGGGCGTCGGCCAGGTGGTCGTAGAGGGCAAAGTTGACCTGACGCTGGAATCGGTCGTCTCGGTGATTGGTACACCAGCTGCCAACGCCAAAGCTGCGGGAGGGGTTGAACTTCGTGCTAATAGCATTGAAGTGCTGTCGCGTGCCGAGTCTGATTTGCCGTTCCCTGTCAACGGGGATCCTACAAAAATTGGCTTGGACGTAATTCTGGACAATCGAGCTCTGTCCCTGAGGAATCCAAAGTTGCGTTCGATCTTTGCTGTGCAGGCAACGATCATTGATGTTTTCTCGTCATGGCTACGTGCGCACGACTTTACAGAGATGAAGACGAGCAAGCTCATCGGTTCGGGAACCGAAGGAGGAACCGGGCTGTTCGAGGTGGACTATTTTGACACCACGGTATACCTGGCGCAGTCTCCCCAGTTCTACAAGCAGACGATGGTAGCCAGCGGCATGGAGCGCGTCTTCGAGGTTGCCCCCGCTTACCGGGCTGAAAAGCACGATACACCTCGCCACCTCAACGAGTACGTGTCGATGGACCTTGAGATGGCGTGGATAGACTCTGAACGTGATTTAATCGAGCTCGAGAAGGAGTTGCTTGCCTCTATATTTGACGCGGTGGCAAGTCGCAACGCCGAAGCTCTGTCCCTCTGGGGTGCGACGGTACCCGACGCGGAATCGGTGGCACGCTCACCCATAGTGCCGCACGACGACGCTCTGTCCCTTGCGGCTGAGGAAGCCGTGAGAGCGGCGGCTGGCGGTCAAGCCGCGAAGAAGGCGTACGAGATCAACCCTGAGGTTGAGCGTTTAATCTGCGCCTGGTCGGCTCGCGAGCACGGAAGCGATCTCGTCTTCATCAACGAGTTTCCGCGCAGGCACCGGCCCTTCTACACGTACCCCCTCGATGCGACGCGTAGCATGAGCTTTGACGCGATCTTCCGCGGGCTCGAGATAACGACGGGCGGTCGCCGCCACAATGTCTATGGGGAGCTGCTCGAAGTGCTCCCGAAGTTCGGTCTCAAGGCGGAAGACCTGACCGACTACCTCAACGTGTTCAAGTACGGCTGCCCACCCCACGGGGGCTTTGCGATCGGCTGCGAGCGCCTGACCCAGAAGATCCTCGGGCTAACGAATGTAAAGGAAGCTTCTTTGTTTCCGAGAGACCGTAAACGGGTACGGCCTTAGCCCTCTATGTGGTCAGTCACTCTGTATTATTGGGAGAATACACCCCCTGCAACTCCTCGGCGTACTAAAATAGAGTTGGCGGGGGACAGAGCTATAGCTAGGGATGATTTAGAACCGTAGCTGTG
>JAFGUM010000097.1 GCA_016938515.1 Spirochaetales bacterium
GAAGAATCGACGATAGCCTTTGACCCCGCGCTTGGCCCGTTTCTGGATTCTATACGCCTGCCAAAGTACGTATTCACGAACGCTCCCATGGAGCACGCCCACCGTGTACTGGCCAAGCTCGGCGTAGCGGATCACTTTGAGCGGGTATTCGATATACGCTTCAACATGCTCAGGGGCAAACCCGCGGCCGAAGCGGTAGACAGGGTAATGGCGGCCATCGGACTGCCGGCGAATGAAGCCCTGTTCGCTGACGACGTGCCTCGCTACGTCCAGGGCTTCGTGGATCGGGGTGGCCTGGGCGTGCTCGTAGACCATTACGGAAAGCACGCGGATACGAGCCTGCCGACCATACGCAGCATATACGAACTCGGCCCGTATCTGGCAGCATCATGAAGCGAGTCTCGTGATGCATCGTTCATGCATGGGTTCCGGAGCGGCGATCAGTCCGGGGGTGGTTCGTGCTTTCGAGCCAGTTTCCTGTACACCATACCGTAGACGACGATCGTAGCCCACGCCGACAGCGCGAGCGCGGCCACCATCACCGGCCGGGACGAGCGCAGGCGCACGAAAGGCGCCGCCACCAGGCCCCACAGCGACAGAAGCACCATAAATACCGCCGCGGAGAAAACGGCGCACGCCATTACCGCCGCGACGAGCAGCGCGAAGCGTGGCGCTTTCTTCACTCCCCGGACTTCCCTTGCCCCACCTCCGGTGCTGTGACAAAAAAGCCGGCCGCCACGAGGAGGATGCCACATACGACAACCGCCGAGTCGGCGACGTTGAAGGTGGGCCAGCGCTCAAGGCCAAAGAGCCCGTAGAACTTGACAGACAGAAAGTCTACAACGCCCTCTGGCCTGAAAATTCTGTCTATCAGGTTGCCAATGCCCCCGCCTACGATGCCGCAGAGCGCCCATCGCTGAAAACGCGTCAACTCGTCGGTTTTAAAATAGTAGACAGACAGCGCTATCATCAGCACCAGGGGTACGAGTATCAGTATGAAGATGCGGAGCGGTTCGGCGAGCGCGTCCCCCATGCTAAACGCGGCGCCAGTGTTTTTCTGGTGTACCAGCCAGAAAAAGTCGCCCAGGGCCGTCCACCCCACCCGGCCCGCGGGAATCATAGCGGCCACGGCAAATTTAGTAGCCTGATCAGCGATGACGATGGCTATCGTCAGCACAAACGGTACGAGCGATTTTCGTTCCCTGGTCTCTGCCATACTGGCTCCTGTTTTCTGTCACTGGCCGGTGCCATCAGAGGCCGGTCGGATAATCCATAAAAGCGGTAGCGATGCCGAGGTCACGGGCTACTCGACCGGCGACAGCCTGCACGCCGTGAACCTCGGTGGTGTAGTGTCCCGCGGCCAGAACGTTGAGGCCGGCTTCCATCACCTCGTGGTATATCGAATGGGAAGGCTCACCCGTCACGTACAGGTCTATACCCTCGGCTATGGCCTGGAACGCCTCGAAGGGGGCGCCTCCTGATACGACGGCCACCGTAGAAACCCTAGCCGGCCCAAACGCGAGCACCGACCTCGGCGAGTCGCCGCCGGGCAGCACCCGGGCGATGGCTTCATCGAGGGTAATGGGCGCTTTGAGCCTACCTTTGAAGCCTATCTTGACGCCATGATACGAGCCAAAGGGCTCTATATCAGCAAGGCCGATCATGCGGGCCAGCACCGCGTTGTTGCCAAGCTCCGCGTGCGCGTCCAGCGGCAGGTGGCACGCGTACAGGGCCAGATCGGCTGCAAGCAATTCCGATATACGCTCGCGCAGCGTTCCGGTAATGGCGGTGGGTTTGCCCCAGAAAAGCCCGTGATGCACGAACAGCACCTGCGCGCCGGCGTCTCGCGCTCGTCGTATCGATTCAAGACACGCGTCCACCGCGAAGGCCATCCTGGTAACAGGGCCACCGGAGCGGCCAACTTGCAATCCGTTTAGAGAATCATCGAGCCCGGAATACCTGGAAATATCGAGTAACTCTTGGGCCCACGCGTCGAATTCAGCTATGTCCATACTCTGAGTATACGCCTGGCGCGCCGTTGTGGACAAGCGGCGCGCCGCGTTCGTCATCAGTCCAGCGTTATGACGACACCTTCAGCGTAGTAGTCAATCCAGATGCCTACGCCAAAAGTAAAGGGCAACAGCACCGACAGCGGTGATGGCTTGGAGTAGAACGATACGTTGGTAATGCCATCGACGCCAACCATGGAATCGGCTTTGGCCAAGAGCTTTTTGTACAGGCTCTCACGCACTTCACTGGCGTCGTACAGCACGAAAAATGGCGTCCACGCGCGGGTCTGCACCTGGATAATGCCCTCCGTTCGTACGCCTTCAACGTAGTCGCCTGACGATACGTACATATCCTGGGGAATCTTTACCGACAGCGTTGAACACGCCCCCAGCGTGGCCAGAGCGATAAGCAGCATCCCTGCCATGGCAAACCGAACAGTTCTCTTCATCGTAACTCCTTCCCAATCCTACCATGCTGGTGTGTAGCATGGTAGTTCACAGACCCTTGGTGCTTAGGTTGCAATACTACTCGATAGTATAGCCCAAACCATATACCTTTGACACGATGTGGTAGCCGGAAAAAGCAACCACAAGCTTCGATACACTACGGTATCATTGCCCGCCGTACACCAGAGAAGTCTTCAGCCTGGTTATGGTCTTCTCCCGTATCCTGTAGAGCACATCGAACAGCACGATATGAAAGGCCAGCCGCACGCTAAACTCCGGCTGGGCCAGAATTGTTCTGATTTTGTCCTTGACTATTTTCTCGGCTTCGAAGAGCGCGTACTGTCGATACAGGAACTCGGGTTGCCGTACAGCGCTGTCGAGGTCTTCGGGCTTCAAGTCACCCAGCGGGCCGTGGAAGCCCGCTGATGTAACGGCTTCGTAGCACAGCTCGACGTTCAGAAGACCCAGTGTTGTTACCGCTTCAAGGTTCTCCACCAGGCCTTCGTACAGCTCTGGGCGGCGCTTGCGGACTACGTCGAGCACTCCGGCGTACGCGGGGTTGAGAGGAGGCTTGTAGCTATCGAGCCTGGTACGAACCCCAAGCCATTCCTGGAGCAGATCGTGGTAGGAGGAACGTCCGGCGGTTTTGGCTAGCGCTTCGACAGGGCCGTCTACCGTCTTGGCGTCATAATTGGACAACAGTATTTCCGCTATCCTCACTTCGAGGGTAGCAGGGGTCTCCTGGGCGCCCACCGGTAACAGCGCCAGCGCCATAAGCACGCAGATTACAGCCATGAGCTTACTATTGGGCGCTGGCATGAGGCTACGATGAGATGCTGTTGAAAAAATGAATAAGTGTCTTGGAGAGTAGTGTCCCAAAGCTTCGTGAAAGTACTCGAGCTTTGGGACTATAACCAAGGATTCCCCGCCTGAGGACACGGAGCCAATTTCTGTAGTACAAGACTCATGAAACTGGCTCTATAGACGGTTATTTTTTCCGCGGATGGGCTATTAGACTGGCCAGGTAGGGTTTCTTTTCAAGATCCTTGACGAGGCC
>JAFGUM010000098.1 GCA_016938515.1 Spirochaetales bacterium
CACGACTTCAACAACACGCTGGCTGGCATATTAGGTGCCGTTTCACTTTTGAAGGCTGATATAGAGAGTGGCATACACAGGGATATAAGCGACCTTTCAGGTGAAATAGATATTATAGAGCGTTCTGCCAAGCGAGCGGCATCGTCGGTAAACCGACTGCTTGCGCTGACGAGAAAACGATCACCGGAGAATGTTGCTTTCAGGCTGGATGAAGCGGTCGACCGGGTAGTCCAGTTTGCCAGGCGTTCGCTTGACCAGTCTGTGGCTATCTCGCTGGCCGAGGATATGCCCATCGCGACTGTTTCAGGTGATGCGGGGCAGCTGGAGCAACTCATTCTCAACCTCGTTATAAACGCCGGGCATGCGATGACAGTGATGCGTCCCGTCGGGCACAAACCTGGAGGTACGATTGAAGTACGACTGCAATCCTTCCATCCTGATCGTGCCTACCTGCTCGCAAATCCCGCGGTAGAGGATCGCGACTACTGGGTGCTTTCTATCAGAGACGAGGGTGTTGGCATTCCCCGTCATCTTCAAAATCGAATCTTTGATCCGTTCTACACGACAAAGCCAGGTGATGTATCCAGTGGCCTCGGGTTGACCATGGTGCACGCCATCGCGCGGCAACACCGTGGATTCGTCGAGCTAAACTCGGAGTTGGGAAAAGGCACCGAGTTTTTTGTGTATCTCCCGAAAGCGTCTGTTGAGGTGGCCTGCGCTAGGCAGGAGCCGTTGGGTGGTGTTGGTCAAGGCCTTGTACTGGTCGCCGATGACGACGATATCCCCAGAGAGACGATCGCGTCTATGGTAGAAGCGTTGGGGTATACAGCGGTTACGGCTAGCGGCGGTGAGGAAGTGCTGCGTATGTTTTCTGAAAACCCCGACGACTGGAAGCTGGCTGTGCTCGACTTTAGAATGGGGGACATGGACGGCGACCACGTCGCGCGCACGATGCGGAGTATTCGGCAAGACCTGCCAGTGGTTCTGGCAAGCGGATTTCATGGCGACGCGAGTGATTCCGCATACGGATTCGAGACGTCATTTGCTACGCTTCAGAAGCCGTTTACCCTGCATGAACTCGGCAAAGCCATCGAGAGTGTTCTGGCACGGCAGCGCTGAATCAAACCACTACTGTAGACGCGTTTTCTGATACAATGGCGGACATGGAACAACGCCTTCCTGAAGAAATTCTTAAAACGGTATTTGGTTATGACTCGTGGAGACCGTTGCAGCGGGAAATAATTGACTCGATACTGTCGGGGCGGGACGCACTCGCGGTGCTGCCGACGGGTGGGGGAAAATCACTGTGCTACCAGGTACCCGCGCTCGCGTTACCAGGCCCGACGCTCGTCGTTTCTCCGCTCATAGCGCTGATGCGCGATCAGGTATCGGCGCTGACAGCAGCGGGAGTTGAAGCGGTATTCATAAACAGTTCGCTGGACCCTGATGAGCGGCGTGGCATCGAGGCGCTCGTGAGAGACGGAGCCGTACGGCTCGTCTACGCAGCCCCGGAATCACTGGCGACGGACAGGGTGCTATCGTTGTTCAACGAAACCCCGCCGTCTATGATTGTCGTGGACGAGGCTCACTGCGTCTCTGAGTGGGGCCATGACTTCAGGCCGGAGTACAGGGGGCTGGGCTCTCTCCGCGATAGATTCCCGCACGCGGTCTGGCTTGCCACTACCGCCACCGCCACAGCGCGGGTCAGGGACGACGTTACGCGTAGCCTTGGCCTCCGCAAGCCTGCCGTGTTCCTCGGCGGTTTCGACCGTCCAAACCTGCGCATCTCCGTTGAACACAAGCACGAGCTACGTCGCAGACTTGTTCGCTTCGCGCTCGACAGGGCGGGGCAGTCTGGCATCGTGTACTGTGGCTCCCGCAGGCGCACCGAAGACCTGGCTGCTGCTTTGTCGTCAGCCGGCGTGAGTGCCGCCGCGTACCACGCTGGTATGGCGACAGAAGACCGTACCCGCGTGCAGGAAGCCTTCGTACGGGACGACCTGCTCGTGGTCGTGGCGACGGTAGCCTTTGGCATGGGAATCGACAAACCCGACGTACGGTGGGTCGTGCACGCCGACCTGCCCAAGAGCATAGAAAACTACTACCAGGAAATAGGCAGAGCAGGTCGAGATGGACTTCCTGCTGATTGCATCCTCTATTACAGCGCGGGTGATGTCTTCGCCGCTTCCCGCTTTTTTGATGAGCTACCAGAAGATCAGCGTCAGGCCGCACTAAGCCGCCTGACGGCTATGCGCGACTATGCTGAGAGCGATCGATGCCGGCGCGCGTTGATTCTGGAGCACTTCGGCGAAGAACACGAGGATAAGCCATGCGAAGCTTGCGATAATTGCCTGGCTGGCCCTCGTGAAACGGTGGATCTGTCTGTAGCGGCGCAGAAGCTGCTTTCATGCGTAAAGCGAACAGGTGAGCGTTTTGGTGCTTCTCACGTTGTCGATGTCCTACTGGGAGTTGTTACCGAAAAAGTAGAGCGCTTTGGGCACGAAAGCCTTTCCACATTCGGCATAGGAAACGAACTGGGACGTCTTGGCTGGATGGCTCTGGCGAGGAAGCTGGAAGCGAGTGGTCACCTTACGCGAGACAGGGAACGCTCAACCTTGTCGCTAGGCAAGCCGGCGTACGAACTGTTTGCGTCAAAATCCCCGTATCGCGTGTCAGCGGATCTCGTGGGACTGGCAGCAGGCACTACTCGCAACGGGAGCCATGATACCAATGCTGGCGTACGGCAGACAGTGGGACGCAGGCGTTCGCAGAAGACCCGGTTGCCCTTCAGTACGACTGGAGACGATGTAGACATTGGCGCTGAAGAGCTGTTTATGGAACTGCGATCGCTGCGCAAGCGGCTCGCCGATCAATCCGGGGTACCGCCCTACGTAGTTTTCCCAGACCGAAGTCTCAAGGAGATGGCGTTGAGGCGTCCCCGAGACGCTGAGACCCTCGCAACTATCTACGGCGTAGGCCGAGCCAAGCTCGAGCGCTACGGTGAAGCGTTTCTGGACGTATTGATGCGTTAGCACTGCGATAGTAGCAGTGAGTCATTGGCGAACGGTGTATCCTTTACACGGGACTATACATTGGTTATGCTGGCAAAACAATTGTTCAAGGAGTCCATTAATGAAGCGTGTCGTTTTCTTTCGCCTTGTATGCCTGGTTGCGGTGGCTGCCACGCTCGTTGTTCCTGCTGCTTCCCAGGATGTACACGGGAGATACACCATAGCGCACGACTACCGACCATCATCTTCCCTCACAAAAACGGGTTGGCTGTCGGATTATTATCCTGCGCTTCTTGGCACACCCGGAGACAGCAAAGTCTACTACTTTGAAGGGAAAAAACCAGGGGGCACCCTCTTTGTAGGGGGCGGAACCCATCCCAACGAGATTGCCGGCATCATGGCCGCGGTCGTTTTTCTTGAGAACCTGGCGCTTGAGGCGGGGCGCGTCATAGTCGTGCCAAACCTGAACAACTCAGCTGTAAGTCACCTGGATACAGAGCCAGAACAGCCCGCGTTTACTACGAGGGGACCGGACTGGATTCGCCTCGACAGCCCGAGCGGCACGAGGTTTTTCAAGTACGGTTCGCGTTGTACCCACCCGGCGCACCAGCTGGTCGCCGATCCCGAGTCGGGCTACGTACACCCGGATAGCTCGGAAGACCCCCTCCCGGCTTGGGAGTTCCGCAATTTGAACCGGGCGTACCCTGGTCGTACGGATTCTGGCCTAACGCAGAAGATAGCATACGCAGTAATGATGTTGCTTAAAAAGGAAAAAGTAACCATTGCTTTCGATTACCACGAGGCAGACATGGGCGGTCGCCTTGCCAATATGGTGGTAGCTCATCCCAAGAACATCTCCTATGCCGCTTCAGCGGTGATGGATATTGAGTTTGACCATGGGTTGGAGTTGAAGCTTGAGCCTTCCAACCTGGAGTTCCGGGGTTTGTCACACCGTGAATGGGGTTCAGGCAGCGATGCGCTGTCGTTCCTTACAGAGTCTCCACACCCTGGTATGTCTGCTGATGCCACCGACGAAACGGACGTCGTCAATGATCCGCGTTCCACGCTTGGGACGCGAGTAGCTCTGCACGTCACGGTAACAGAAAGCGTAGTGCGCGCGTACAATGAAGCAAATCCAAAATTGGCCATCCGGTTTTCCGGGTTGCCATCGTACGAAGACCTGGTCGAGAGGGGCGTTGGCCCCTTCCTACAGTAACCCGAACCAGCGCGGCTCACGACGGGCCGCTCATTTGAGGCGATGCGTACTGCGTGGCCTATTTTTATCCCGAGGAGTTACTATGAAGGCGAGAGCGAGAATCCTGTCGGCCCTGCTGGTCGCACTGCTGCTGACGGCGTGCGCTGGCGTGTCATCCACCCCAGACGTCGCGACCATAATTCCGGAAGTCGTCGCGAAGAAGGGGATGGTAGCTTCGGCACATCCGCTGGCGTCGCAAGCCGGACTCGAGATACTCAAGGCTGGCGGCAACGCCATTGATTCAGCCGTTGCCACGGCGTTTGCCATCGGCGTCGTAGAACCCAACGCCACCGGTATCGGTGGTGAAGGATACATGGTCATCTATATCAAGGGAACCAATACGGTAACGTCCATCGATTACCGCAGCCGCGCATCGCTCAATGACGCGACCGGCCAGACATGGCCAAACGCCGGACACCGCGCGGTAGCCGTGCCTGGTACCGTTGCCGGACTGGCCATGGCGCTTGAAAAATACGGCACGATGAGCCTGGCACAGGTAATAGAGCCGGCTGTCAAGCTGGCAGAAGAAGGTTTTGTAGTCAGCCCGACGCTGGCGGGCGTTATAGCGGACAACTTCAAGCGCGCGATGGCCAATGAGTACCTCATGTCTATCATTGCCCCCACCGGATTGCCTCTTGAAGCAGGTGATACCCTCAAGAATCCCGACCTCGCCAAGAGCCTCAGGCTCATCGCCGCGGAAGGACCCGGAGCGTTCTACACGGGGACTCTCGCCAAAGCCATAGCTGACGATATGAGGGCGCACGATGGCCTCATAGATGAGCGTGACCTCGCCGAGTACAAGGCCATAGAGCGCGAACCGGCCAAAGGGGTTTACAGAGGGTATGACGTCGTATCAGCGCCGGCGCCGGTTGGAGGCTTCCTGCTCATCCAGGCGCTCAACATGATAGAGAACCACGATATTTCCGCTATGGGCTTCGAGTCGGCGACAAAGCTGCATCTGTTCGCCGAGGTTCTGGCGAGGTCGTTTGACGACTACTATAACGTGCTCGGCGATCCCGCCTTCGTTGACGTGCCAATGAAGGCGCTTACTTCGCAGGGCTACGCGGACGCCAAGGCGGCTTCTATCAAGCTGGACGAGATGACAACGAGCTACGAGAAAGTTGACCCAAACAGCGAACACTGGAGCACGACGCACCTTTCCGTCGTTGACAAGGGCGGCAACATGGTAGCGCTTACGCAGACGCTCTCAAGCTTCTTCGGCGCGGCTGTGGCGGTGCCTGGTACTGGCATCATGCTCAACAATGAGATGGGCAACTTCAACAAGAAAAAAGGCTCGGCGGCGTACGCCCCCGGCAAGCGCATGAATACAACCATAGCGCCAACGCTGGTAATGAAAGACGGCAAGGCTTTTGCCACACTCGGAACCCCGGGAGCGATGCGTATCGTGCCGACGCTCACCCAGATAATCACCAACCTTGTTGACTACGACATGGGCATCCAGCAGGCAATTGAAGCGCCACGGATGTACTGCACCTACCTGCAGGGACCGGGTAAGACGACTATGAACGTGGAGAGTTTCCTGTTCCCGGCAGAGGAGATTGCCAAACTCGAGACCCTGGGATACAAGCTCACAAAGTACGATGAACGAAACCTGTTCTTTGGTGGCGTGCAGGGAATCATAATTAAAAAAGGCACGATGTACGGTGGCGCAGATCCGCGCCGTGACGGAGCCGTCTTCGGCTACTAGGATGCATGGTAATTGATGCGCGGGGGGGCTGAGGCCCTCCCGTGCATATATTTTGCCGGAGGCACGATCCCTGGACCGTCTATACTGAATCTGAGGAATGATAATGAATGGAACAAACTGGAACCGGGTCGCTTCATGGCTCGTGTTGGCGTTGCTGTCGGCTTCCTGCGTAAGCCGGGGGCCTGAGTCCCCCAGCGCAGGGACGCCCAGCACGGGGACAGAGCTGAGCAGCGTGGGGACAGAGCTGAAGGGAATCCTCATCGGTACTCAGGATGTGAGACCGGGACCGGGTATCACCAGTCGAGGCTGGCTCTCCGACTATTTACCAGGACTGGAAAACAGCCCCGGCGACAGTCCCGTGTACGTTCTTGATTCCGGTGTGCCGGGAGCCACAGCTCTCGTCGTAGCCGGAACACACGCCAATGAACTGGCGGGTATGACCGCGGCAACACTCCTCGTAGAAAAAGCCGTACTTACGCGTGGGCGTCTTATCGTTATTCCCCACCTGAACAGCTCGGGGCTTAGCTACGTCGATCGCTCCAACCCTCAGCCTTCTTGGATTCGCATCGATGCGGCGAGCGGTACGCGCTTTTTTCGCTACGGTTCGAGATTCGTCTACCCAGAACACCAGGGCCAGCGTGACCCGGTACGGTATACGCACCCGGCGAGCTCGGTGAGCTTGGCCGGCGCGGAGCAGCGAAACATCAACCGAGCCTACCCTGGTGTGGTCGACGGGCCGCTCGCGCAGCGAGTAGCCGCCGCTGTGATGGCAATCATACGAGTAGAAGGCGTAGATATCGCCGTTGATATGCACGAAGCGCGCCCCAGTTCAAAACTCGTATGGATGATAGTGGCCAATCCTAAAAACGTTGACGTCGCTGTCAACACCATATTCGACCTTGAGGACAAGGACATCCTCATGAAGCTCGACCAATCTTCCGAGGAGTTCCGCGGCCTATCTCATAGGGAGTGGGGCGATCACAGCGATGCGATGGCTTTCCTGATAGAGACCGTCAACCCCGCGCAGGATCCCGATGCCGGACCCGTCACCGATCATCTTCGGCATCCCCTTTTCCCTCTGTGGAAGCGGGTTGCCGTTCAGCTGGAAGCGCTCTCCGGGTTAGTGGTCAACTTCAACCTTGTTTCCGAGGTAGGAACGGTAGAATATCAGGGAGTCCCAGTATACGAAGACCTTGAAGCGCGAGGCCTGGAAGCCTTTTTCTGATGGCCATGCCCGCGCTTGCCCATCTGCTCCTTTCCGGAGATGCCACACTGCGAGAGTTGAAGCGCTGTGGCATCTCCCCGAGCGGGTCTATGATTGACGACGGATCCTGGGTACTCGCCAACGAGTTGATACGAGAGCTACCCGCGTGGACGAAGCGAGCCGGCTTGCTGGCATCGCGGAGCGGTGACGAGTTCATCGTGTATCTCGATCCGGAAAGGGCCCTGCCGTCGTACTTTCCGGCTACGCTCACGTTAGACGTTGGAAAGGGACGGTACTCAGTTGAATCCAGGCGCTGCGGTAGGGCAGAACCGGTTGGCCTCGAGGTGGCTACAGCGGCTCCTCTCGTGTGCGGTGTACCCTGTTCCGGAACGCCTATGGCTCTTCTGCTGCGACGTATACCTTGAGATGCCCGGCCTGGGGATAAGTTGACTGAAAGAATTTTTGACATATGGCGGCTGCCGTGCAATGCTTGTAGCTTATGATGGACAGACTCTGGGAAATTTTTGAGCGGCAGTGCGTGGAGCACATGCATACGATGGGATTCGCGGCGCAGGCGGATTGGCCTGAGTTTGGCCTTCGCATGCGCTCGGAATTCAGGCGCCTGGCCGAGTTGCTCTGGGACCTGTACCATGGCCGGCCCGATTTTGCCACGCAGGTTGCCCTCATCATTGAAGATGCGTTTAAAGCGTACACGCGCAGGACTCCCACGTTGCGCGAGAGGGACAGGCTCTATCCTCCAGAATCAGGATGGTTTGCGGCGCAAGACCAGGTGGGAGCCGTCGCCTACGTAGATCGATACGCCGGCACCTTCAAGAATCTTGAGAGCCGGATTCCTTCGCTCAGGGAGCTTGGCGTCACGTATCTACACCTCATGCCATTTTTTCTGTCTCCCGCCCAGGAAAACGACGGTGGTTACGCGGTGTCCAGCTACCGTGACACCAATACGGTTTATGGCTCTATGGACGATCTTGAGCGCCTCGCCGCGACTCTGGCCAGTGAAGGCATCGCGCTCGTAGCAGATTTTGTCTTCAACCATACGAGCGATGAACACGAGTGGGCGCTCAAGGCAAAAAGTGGCGACCCTGACTACCGGGAGTTCTACTGGACCTTTGCCGATCGCGCGGAGACCGTGGTGTACCAGGAACATCTGCGTGATATTTTTCCTGAGGTTCGTACGGGCTCGTTTACCTGGTGTGAGGAAATGGGGCGCTGGGTGTGGACGACGTTTCATCCCTATCAGTGGGATCTCGACTACAGCAACCCCGCCGTGTTCCGGGCGATGGCTGGCGAAATGCTGGGGCTTGCAAACCGCGGCGTGTCTATTCTGCGGCTCGACGCGGTGGCTTTTATATGGAAGCGAGCCGGAACGTCGTGTGAAAACCTGTCGGAAGCCCACACCATCATCCAGGCTTTCCAGTCGATTGCAAGGCTTGTGTGCCCTTCACTGTTGTTTTTGTCCGAGGCAATCGTCCATCCTGATGACATAGCGAGGTATATAGACAGGCGTGAGTGTCAGCTGTCGTATAATCCATTGTTGATGGCCGAACTGTGGGAAGCCTCGGCGACGAAGGACGTGAGCCTCTTGGCATTTTCGCTGCGCAAGCGACACCGGCTGCCAGCGGGCTGCGCATGGGTAAACTACGTACGATGCCATGATGATATAGGCTGGACTTTTGCCGACGAAGACGCCGCCGCGATTGGCATTAAAGGGGGAGACCACCGCGCCTTCCTCAACGATTTTTACCTTGGGACATTCCCCGGTAGCTTCAGCCGCGGTGTAAGCTTCCAGTACAATCCGAAAACCGGAGACCGCAGGATTTGCGGAACAGCCGCCTCGCTTGCCGGTATTGAACGGGCGGTAGCTGAAGGATTGGGCCAAGACCTGGATACCGCGATACGTCGCGTGCTCTTGCTGTACGGCGTAGCCTTTGCCGTAGGAGGCATCCCGCTACTCTATCTGGGTGACGAGCTGGGCATGACCAACGACTACTCGTACCTGGATGATCCAGCGCTGGCCAGGGACAGTCGCTGGGTACACCGACATAGGTGGAATGATGCGTTGTACTCGAACCGGCTGGACGAAGCGACGGTCGCGGGACGCGTATACGCGGGGATCCGTCGTCTCTCGGCCGCGAGAAAAGCCGAGCCGGCGTTTGGAACTCAGGCAATTTCCGTACCCGAGTCCGGCCACCGTTCTGTACTCGCATTTCACAAGCAGGCAGAGGGTCGGCTTGTAACCATACTTGGCAACTTTGCCGATGAGCCCGCAACCATCCACGCCGATGCTGGGTCGGCGCTGCTGGCTGGCAGATCGGGTTTGGATGTGCTGACAGGCCGGCTCGTCCTGCCAGGCGAACCCGTGACGCTTGAACCGTGTGAACTGTTGTGGTTACGATCAGAAGTGGAATAGCAAGGAGCATCGCGTGACGTATCAGAGAAGCATACTCATCGGAGCATCAGAAGACAGACTCGCTCGTCTCATCGCCGAACGTATGGAGCCTGGTGCCGACAAACAGCGTATTGACGATCGCATCTGGGATCTGTTCGGTGAAGAATGGGCTATCGTCTTTACCGACTTGGCTGGTTTTTCGCGTAAAGTCGAAGCCTTTGGCATCATCCATTTTCTGCAGACTATCTTTGAGAGCGAGCGTCTGCTCGTGCCGGTACTCGACGAGAACGATGGCATTCTTCTAAAGATAGAGGGCGACTCGATGCTCGTAATATTCAGGAACCCGCTCAAGGCGCTCAAGGCTGTGGCTGGAATGCAAAAGGTATGTTCAGAGTACAATCAAGGACGATCAGAAGCAGAGCAGGTTCTGCTTTGCGCCGGCGTGGGGTATGGACGGGTGTTGCGTATAGGTGACAGCGACGTGTTTGGTTTTGAGGTAAACGCTGCGAGCAAGCTCGGAGAGGATACCGCCGGAGCAGGGGAGGTTCTGGTAACGCAAGGAGTCGTTGACGCTATACCCGCATCAACGGGGTACCGGTTTGCCGAGCTGGAAGCCCCTCCCGCGGCTGTTGGCAAAGCTTACCGGTTCCTGTACGACTAGGAGCTTCTAGCTATCAGTGGCTACACCAGCACGCGACCCGGTTCCTCCAGCATTTCCTTGAGTTCTGCCATAAAGGCCGCCGCTACAGCTCCGTCTATCACACGATGATCGCTGGATAGCGTGATTCTCATCATGCGCCGCACCACGATAGCCCCACGAATGACGCGGGCTTCTTCCCCTATGGCGCCAACAGCCAGAATGGCCGAAGCGGGAGGGTTGATGATGGCGGTAAACTCCTCGACACCGAACGAACCCAGGTTTGAAATGGTAAAAGTTGCGTTGGAGTAGTGCTCGGGGCTCAGCGTTCCATCGCGCGCTCGCTTGACGAGGTCGCCGAGCTCCGCGTCGATCTGCCGCACCGACTTGCCTTCGCACGCTCGGACTACTGGCGTTACAAGGCCGTGCTCACGGGCGACGGCCAGAGCCAGGTCCGCATTGGGCATATAACGTATCGCGTCTCCTTCCCATCTGGCGTTGACCAGGGGATGGCGCTCTAGAGCGGCAGCTACAATGCGCATGATGAAGGCGTTGAGGCTGAGGCGCTTTTCCTGGCCTGCAGTAACGGTTTCGCGTAGCTCAAGAAGGCGCTCGACGTCTACCGCTGAGCGTACAAAATAATGTGGAGCGTCGTTGTAGCTGGCTTTGAGCCTTTCGGCGATGATGGACCGCATTCTAGACAGCGGTTCTCTATCAGAACGCAGCCTCCCGGGCGCGACAGATTCACCAGTATGCTGTGAGGGCATCGTGGCCGCTACAGGGGCTGCGGAAAATTGCGTCTGGTTTTCTGCGTACGATTCGATGTCCCGCGCTACAACCCGACCATCGGTACCGGTACCCCGGATTCCCCGTATATCAAGATTGTGCGCGCGGGCAAGTTTACGCGCCAGAGGCGAAGAGCGCGGAGGCGAGGAGAGCGGCGGCGATTTAGCCGTGAGCGGAGCTGCCACAGGGCCAAGGGCTGGAAACGACGGCATGGTGCTGGTTTGCTCATGCTCTGCGGGTTCAATAGCGGGGGCAGGTGAGGATGGGGATGAGTCCGCTACCACGGCAGCCCAGTCTTCTCCTGACTTGCCAAGCACTGCTATTGCCTGTCCTACAGCGGCGGTGCCACCGGCGCTTACTAAAATCTTGAGAATGGTGCCGGCTTTCGGCGCCTCGTACGGCATCGATGCTTTATCGGTCTCCACTTCACACAGTGAGTCACCAGCTCGAACCGATTGCCCCTCCTGCACGTTCCAGCCAGCTATTACCCCATCACGCATCGTTGGGGACAGAGCTACCATTACCAACGCTTCTGCCATGTTATTCCTCCAGATACAGGGCTCGCAGCGCCGAAGCGACGATTTTGTCGGCTGACGGCTGCACGGCCAGTTCGAGAGCGTGGTTGTACGGCATGGGTACGTCTTCGCTCGATACGAATTCAACAGGGGCGTCGAGAGAGTCGAAGCACTCCACCGACACACGATGCGCGACCCACGCACCTACGCTGGCGGCCGGCCAGGATTCATCAACGACGACAGCACGTCCCGTTTTTCCTACGCTCGCCATGATGGTGCCTTCGTCTAATGGTCGCAGGCTACGCAGGTCGACTACCTCTGCGGATACACCGCGCTTTTCGAGGGACAGAGCTGCTTCCAGCGCGTAGTGTACGGGTCTGCCAAACGATATGATGCTTATATCGGAGCCAAGTCTGACTATCGCTGCCTTGCCCAGGGGGACGAGAGCCTCTTCGTCCGGTACGTTGCCCTTGTCGCCGTACAGCATCTCAGACTCGAGTACGACTACCGGGTTATCGTCCCGAATGGCCGATTTGAGCAAACCGTACGCATCCGCTGGATTGGAGGGCGAGACTACTTTGAGGCCCGGAACGTGGGTCCAGTAGCTCGCGAGCGCCTGGGAGTGCTGGCTGGACAAGTATTCCGCGGGGCCGTTGGGGCCTCGGAAAACAATAGGTACAGACAGCCTACCCCCCGACATGTGCCTGAGCTTGGCAGCTTCATTGACCACTTGGTCCAGTGCCAGCAGCGCGAAGTTGTGCGTCATCCACTCCACGACAGGCCGCACTCCACCCAGCGCGGCTCCTACACCCAGCCCGGTGAAACCCAGTTCCGTAATGGGAGTATCCAGTACTCGCTCCGGGCCATATTCGTCTAGGAGGCCTCGTGACACCTTGTACGCGCCATCATATTCGGCGACTTCTTCTCCCATCAGTACGACCATCTGATCCCGCGCCATTTCCTCGCGCAGCGCTCTGTTCAACGCGTCGCGGTACGTCATTACTGCCATGCCAGCGCCCCTTTCCGGTGTGCGAGTCCACCGGCAAAGAATGGTTCGCCCGCGTAGACGTCTTCGTATATCGTGTGCGCCGCTGGTTCCGGGGATGCTTCAGCGAATGCGACGGCGGCTTCTACCATTTCGTCAGCCTCAGCGTCCTGTACCGCCGCCTTGGATTCATCCCACGCACCCATCGCGAGCATTCGTTGCTCGAGCAGGTATATGGGGTCTTGTTTGCGGTATTCGTCTACTTCATCGCGCGTCCGGTACTTTTGAGGGTCACTCATCGAATGCCCCTTGTACCGATAGGTTCGGGCTTCCAGCAACACTGGATTGCCAGCGCGGGCGTCAGTGAGCGCGCGAATAGCCGCGTCGCGAACCGCCAGCACGTCCATCCCGTCAACCCGCTCACCGCGTACTCCGTAGGCGGAAGCCATAAGGGAAAAATCGTCAACTGCCGAAACCCGCTTCCAGTTGGTTCCCATGCCCCACTGGTTGTTTTCACATATGAACACCGCTGGCAAGCTCCAGATTTTTGCCAGGTTGAGGGCCTCATGAAAAGCTCCCTGGTGGATGGCGCCATCACCAAAAAAAACTGCGGTAGCTCCACCTGTTTTTTTGTACTTTTGCGCGAAAGCCACACCAGTCGCCACGGGGATCTGGGCTCCAACAATGCCGTTGCCGCCCAGGAAACCCTGTGCAGGATCAAAAAGGTGCATTGAACCACCTTTGCCGCGAGATACCCCGGTTATCTTGCCAAAGAGCTCGGCCATGATGCTATTGGGATCGAGCCCCGCGGCCAGCGCGTGCCCGTGGTCGCGATACCCGGTAAGTACTTTGTCTATAGTCCTGTCCATCGCCCCGATACAACCAACCGCTACTGCTTCCTGGCCGTTGTACAGATGACAGAAGCCGCCGATTTTTCTCAGACCGTACATTTGCCCGGCTTTTTCTTCAAATTTACGAATACGCACCATTTCACGGCGTAGACTCCACAGAATATCTGGCTTGAGGGTGTTCATAGACCGGCCTCCACAACGCTGATGTCCTGTATCCCGGTTTCAATGATGACAAGAGAGCCAGGCTCCGGGTGCGCGTGCCAGAACCTCTCAAGAGCGTTACCCAGGGTTTCCAGGATGCGCGCCTTGAGTTGCGGGTTTTCTATGATGGTGCAGGTTCCGGAAACGTTGGCAACCACATGGAGAGATGGGTCCTGAAACGACCATGAGACGCGTGGATTAGCCCTGATGTCGTCCAGCTTTCGTGATCCTGAGATGGTCAGGCTGTACAGGAATTCCGGCTCTCCTGAAAGCATGGTTGCCGTCATCCACCTGGAACGGGGAGTGCCATCAGCGGCCATCGTACAGAGCAGACCGACGCGAACAGAATCGACCAGCTCTTTAAGAGCGCGTATGGGTTCTGAATTTTTCACAGTATCCCTTTCAGCGAAGATACGATCACCATGTACCTTCGACGATAGCTATAGTCTGTTAAAGTTAAGTAAAATATTCAGAATAAGCAAATCTATACACACGCAAAATAGAAATAATGCTATACTCGCGAAGCTTGAAAAACCCCTGCAGAGGAGTAGCAGTACCATGAAACAGCCACTGTCGCGTGAGGAGCGGAGCTGGGTTTTGTATGATGTTGCCAATTCGGCGTTTACGCTGATAGTCATAACAACGTTCATGCCCATTTTTTTCAAGGATTTTGCGAGCGCCGGTGTAGATTCATCTACGTCTACGGCGACCTGGGCTTTTACCGTAAGCGCCAGCTCTCTAATTTTGGCTGTTCTAGCTCCGGTGCTTGGAGCGTTGGCTGACTATAGGGGGATAAAGAAAAAATTCTGGGCCACAGCGATTTTTCTGGGCCTGGTTTTTGGAGGCGGGCTCATTTTCATAGGGAGCGGCCAATGGGTACTAGCCACCATCCTGTACGTTGGCGCAAGCGTTGCGTACAACGCGTCTACAACGTTTTACGACGCGTTTTTGCCGGACATAACTAATGGAAGCCGTATGGACCTGATTAGCTCGCTGGGGTTTGGGTGGGGTTACATAGGAAGCGTCGTACCCTTTCTTGTCGCGCTCGCCGTCTTGTTCGCGCTGGGAATAGGCCCGGCAGGGGAGCTCGATGTTCTTGGCATGAAGATAGGTTTTGGCATAGCCATAGTGTGGTGGGCCCTGTTCAGCATTCCCATGGCGCGAAACGTCCATCAGAAGTATGGCGTTGATGGTACGGGGATGGGTGTAGGAGACGCCATTCGAGGCGCGTTTGGAAGGTTGACAGCTACGCTCAAGGACGCCCGCGGTAACAAGCCCGTGTTCATTTTCTTGCTTGCGTACTTTTTCTACATAGACGGCGTACATACGATCATTACGACCGCGACCGCGTACGGTCGTGACTTGGGGCTTTCAGCCGTATTTCTCGTGGTACTCGTGCTGTTCATCCAGGTTGTCGCCTGGCCGTTCGCCATCGTGTTTGGCCGTGGAGCTACCCGGTTTGGCCGGAAGCCGATGCTATTCGTCGCTATCGCCGTGTACGCTCTCGTCTGCTTCGCGGCGTTTCTTATACCGTCGCTTCCAACGATGAGCCTCAAAATGATGATGTTCTGGTTCATGGCCTTTTTGATCGCGAGTTCACAGGGAGGTATCCAGGCGCTCAGTCGCTCGTACTACGCCGTTCTCATTCCACCGGAAAAAAGCGCTGAGTTCTTCGGGTTTTACGACGTGTTTGGCAAGTTCGCGGCCATTCTCGGGCCTTTTCTGCTGGGCGTAATGACTACGATAACCGGAGAGTCCCGCTGGGGTATTCTGAGCCTGACTTTTCTGTTTGTCATCGGTGGTGCACTGCTCGCGATCACGCCCAACCCCAGACAGAATCCAGCTGGTGACACTGACAGGGCGTGATCCAGGGCAATACTACGGCAGCGCATTGAGAGAGATTCAGTTATCTATCAGTTCCTGCAGGCTGTCCTTGAAAGATGAAAACGAAACGCCCGCGGCTTCAGCGGCTTCCCGCACAGTCTGCACCCGCGGACCGGGGCTGAAGCCGCATATTTCCTCTACCTGGGACTCGGTGAGGCCCCACGAGTACAAGTCTCCGAAGGTTGTTCTGCCAACGACGACGCGATCCTCTCTGCTGCCCGTGCCTGAACCTGTACCGGTACCAGACCCACTACTCGATGCAGGCTCATTGGTGTTAGCTGGCGTAGCTTCGCTCATTGGCTTTGGCATGGATTCAACTACAGAGGTGGCATCGAGGCCAGGCCAGACCATGCTGCTGAGCGTCGCCTGGTCCACGCCTGGTCTGTCAGCCAGCAGGTTTATGGCAGCCTCGGGCAGTATGGTGCCTTCCTCTATGTCCATGGGTAGTCCCGTGTATAGCGACACGAATGCGCGAACGGCGCCAGTGCCAATTTCATAACCTTCTGGAACGAGCACTGCGTACAGATCTTCAAGAACGCTTACGCGTACGTCGACGTCCAAGGGTGTTCCAGAAGGCGAGAAAGCGCTTGCTGTTTCAAAAGCGGGAACGCCGAAGGCTTTTTCTATGTCGCGCCACGTGTATGAACCGCGGATATCCGCGGGGTTTGGCATGCCAGACAGCTCGCCAGTGGAAAAGGTCGCGGGTTGCTTGCTTGACGTGGTGCGCCAGTAACCGGTAGCGCGTGTCAGTTCCACACCACCAAGTATGGTAGCCACGATAATGATGGCCAAGGGGATGGTTTTTACACGGATCATTTTTGGGCCTCCGTGGCTTTGGCTATGGTGGCTACTCCCACCGGAGAACCGGCGGCCAGCACCACGGTTGCGGGCACGGGGCACGCGTCTTCACTCGTGCATCGGAGGCAGGATATACACTGGTGATCACGCACCGTTCCTGCGGTAGAAACCGTTATGTTCATCGGGCAGGCACGGTCGCAGGCTTGGCAGTGGATGCAGCTAGCCTCGACGCGCTTTATGCCAAACACGCGTATCAGGTTGAATAGCCCCTGGAATGCGCCATACGGGCAGGCATACTTGCAGAAGGGCCGCTCTACGAACAAGGTGAGTATCAGCGTGAGGATGAGAATTACTACACCCCCCAGAGCGACATCGCTAGCCCAGAAATTGAACAGCGTGTAGTACGGGTCATAATCCGCAAAGATGAGGGTTCCAGTAACCGCGGTAGCGTACAGCACCCAGGCGAGCACGAGGTAGCGCAGGTACCTGAGTA
>JAFGUM010000560.1 GCA_016938515.1 Spirochaetales bacterium
AACGCTACCGCAGGGGCTACTTCATCAAAATTCAGCGGGACGATGACGAACCGGTAACCAGGCACCCGTTCTGACAAGTATGCCGCCGTGGCGTCCCACTGCGCGTGGCACTGCTCTTTTCCCCGCTTGGCCAGCACGCCCAGACGTATATCCCCGCCACCGGGCTGGCCATACGCGCCAGCGCACAACACAAGAAGTGACAGCAGTACACCAACAAGAATCACCGGGCGCCGCATACCTACAAGCATACGCAGGGTATTGCAATTTGCAACGCCGCTGACAGACTTTCTCAGAGTACGAAGAACAGAAAAGCCAGAACATCGGCCCAGTTTCTGGACCGGTATGACAACTCGTGCGCTCCCGTCTTTCTGGCGTTGGGATAGAAGCTGCCCCGGTGGGCCATGTAGTGCTCCTTGAAGTGAATGCTCACCCTGAATTGCGCCGGCAGTTCGACGAGCATGCCCGCCGGGTCAGCGGCCATGGCATCGGTGGCAGCCGCGGCGATACGCTCGCGGGCCAGACCTGGGTGTATCGAAATGGAGGCGTTGCCGTTGCCTTCGGATACGGCGACGGTGCGGATGTTGGGGTTTACGGTGGCGGCGGTTTCACACAAGGCCCTGTCACCGACCAGTAGCATAACCGGTACGCCCAGGTACGCCGCGGTGTACGAGTTGATGAGAAACTCCGAAGCCAGCGTTCCGTTTATGGTCAACGCTACGTTATTGGCTTCCAGCGTATGAGCGAGCGGGTTGCCGTCGGTTCCAGCGCCGGAATGATAGCCAATAAAGAACACGCCCCCGAAGCTGGCATCCAGGCCGGACATCATCACCAATGGATCCTGCGTCCACGAACGTATGATTCTGGCCTGGCGGGGTAGCGCGGCCGGGTCTATGGAACGGCCGGAACCATGCGCGTCCTTGACCAGGATATCGTCGACGCCACTTCTAACGGCCGCTTCACACGCTGCAGCCACCTCGCTGGTCATTTCAGCCCTGAAATACGCGCCTTGCGCCTCGCTTATTTCAGTTTCCTTCCAGTCGGCTATGCCACAGACGCCTTCTATGTCAGCGCTGACGTACAATCGTTTCATCGTTCCTCCATACTGGTACCGGGGTCGTGCGCTACGTTCAGGCTTGGCTCAGCAGCCGTAGCGCGCTGGCAACCTGCACAGCCACTCCAAGCGGCAGGCAATCTTCGTCAATGTCGAATGTCGACGTATGCAGCGCCGAGTGTATCCCCGCGCCAGGGTTGCCGCATCCGAGGTGATAAAAAGCTCCCGGCCTGGCTGCCGTGAAGTATGCAAAATCTTCAACGCCCAGGCTCGGCTGCTCTTTCCAGACGACCGACTCCGGGCCAAGAACATCGAGAGCGGTGCTGGTTACCACGTCTACGACATAGGGGTCATTGACGAGCGAGCGATACCCGTATTCCAGTTCCACCGAACCCGCGCCACCCATCGCGGATGCTATGCCGCCTACTATGGCGCGTATCTTGTTGAGCAGGCCGTCTCGAACGACGTCGTCTACGGTGCGGAGCGTGGCAAGCATCTTTACCTCATCGGCCAGGATATTGGCACGCACGCCGCCGTGTATCGAGCCGACCGTCAGCACAGCATGATCGAGCGGCGAGACAGCGCGCGATACGAGGGTGTGCAACGCCGACACTACCTGGGAGGCGATGAGCACCGCGTCGACGCCCTGCTCCGGGTACGCGGCATGGCAGCTCAGCCCCCGCACCGTTATGGTCAGCAGCGTGCTCGATCCATTGAGCGGCCCTTTCTTCGTCTCGATAACTCCGACGGGCAGATACGGCATCACGTGCAGCCCCAGCACGTAGTCAACGTGGGGGTTTTCAAGGCACCCATCGCGTATCATCATCTCGGCGCCACCGGTCGTCTCCTCCGCTGGCTGGAAAAGCAGCTTAATACTACCTGCCAGTTCCTTGCGATGCTCGGCGAACCACCTGGCTACTCCCAGCAGGATAGCGGTGTGCGCGTCGTGCCCGCACGCGTGCATGACGCCTTCGTTAATAGAACGGTACTCGGCGCCAGTCTCTTCGCGTATAGGCAACGCGTCCATATCGGCGCGGAGTGCGACGGTTTTCCCGGGGTGAGTTCCCCGTATCAAACCCGTTACAGCCGTACCACGCCGTTCTTTCTCTATGCCCATCTCCACGAGCTTGTCTTCTACAAAAGTGGCGGTTCGATGCTCTTCCAGGCCAAGCTCTGGATGCCGGTGTATCGTACGCCTGGTTTCGACGAGCCAGGGCCTGTAATCCCACGCGTCGGCGCGCAGGTTTTCAGAAACAATCATGGGTACTCCTTCACGATCCTGCCGGCGCCACAAGCGCCAGTGACCGCTATAGTCCGATACGCTCACGGAGCGGAGATAAAAACCGCCCTTCAAACACCGGCTCAACCGGCCCGGTAAGAAAAGCATTGCCGCCGCGAAACGACACGAGCAGCTCCCCCCCGGGCATTCGTACGGTTACATCGTCGTCAACCAAGCCAAGCCTTCTGGCTGCCGCCGCCGCCGCGCACGAGGAACTACCCGACGCCAGCGTGTAGCCCGCGCCGCGCTCCCAAATTTCTATCTTGATCACAGACCTTGATAGAATCTCTAAAAATTGTACGTTGGTCTTCCCGGGAAAGAGCGGATCATGTTCAACGAGTGGACCAAGCTCCTTTGCGACGGTTGGCGTGGCATCAGGAAAGAGTAGCACGCAATGCGGGTTGCCCATGGACACGCACGTAGCCACCACGCGTCGGCCACCCAGTTCGATATCAGCGCCAATAATCTCGGTGGCATCGGTTCTGAGGTTCATGGCTCTGGCTGAAAAGCTGGGCGTTCCCATGTCCATCTCGACAATGCGCGCCGCCCCGTCGACGATGCGGGCCGAGACCTTGCCCCCCGCGGTAACGAGGTCGCGGCCACCTGGGGCTACGAGGCCGCGTTCATGCAGGTACCACGCGAAGATGCGCAGTCCATTGCCGCTCTTTTCCGCCTCGCTGCCATCAGGGTTGTAGATGCGAAGGTCGAGGCCGGAGCCGTCATCAAGCGGCCCGTACAGTATACCATCGGAGCCCGGCCCGTAGTTGCGATCGCAGATGGCGCGCACCGCTTCGGGGCAAGGAGTCCAGCGGGTAACGCGTGGGTCTATGACGATGTAGTCGTTGCCCAGACCATGGTACTTTGAAAACTCCGACTCAGCCATTGGAGCCGCCATTGTCTACGTACACCCGAGGCACGCGCGCTGAAACGGCGCAGACGACTTCGTAGTCAATCGTCCCGAGCTGGTCAGCTACCTCCGCTATCGATGGCCCGCCCCGCCCGAATATGGTGGCGACAGAACCCGGCTGGACGTCCGGCAGGTCGGTTACGTCTACCATCAACTGATCCATGCAGATGCGGCCGACAATTGGCGCGCGCCGGGAGTCGAAGCCAACCGAGCCTCGGTTGGACAGAGCCCTCGACACGCCATCTGCGTAACCCAGCGGCAAGGTCGCTATCCTGGACTCCCGCTTCGCGTAAAAGGTGCGCCCGTATCCAACGCTGTCTCCCGCGGGTAGCAGCCGTACCTGGCTTACCCGCGCGCTGAGAGTCATAGCCGGAGTCAGCGCCGTAAGCGGCGCCCTGTCAGCAGACGCGCGAAGGCCGTACAGGGCTATACCCGGCCTGGTCATGTCAAAGTGGGCGTCGGGATGGTACAGGAGCCCCGCGCTGTTGGCCATATGGCGCGCCATGTGCCTTACGATGCCGCGCAGGCCCGCGTGCGTGTCGGCCGCGCTGTCAAGGCTTTTCAGTACTTCGCGATAGCGTTCCAGCTGCAACGCCGCGAACGACTCGTCGACCGAGTCCGCGTCCGCGAAGTGCGACCAGAGGCCCTCGAGCCTGGCAGCCGGCATCGCCGCGATGGCCAGGGCAACTTCGGCGGCTTCTGAAGGAGATACGCCGAGCCTGCCCATGCCGGTATCAACCTTGAGGTGCAACCCCGCTACCCTACCCTGGCTCTGGGCTTCAGCCGCCAGTACGCGGGCGTTATCCAGCGATACTACCGTGAGGGACAGCCCCCAGCCGACGGCTCTCCTGGCACCTTCAGCGCCAGTATACCCGAGCATCAGTATTGGCTCCGTAAAACCAGCTTTGCGCAGCGCGACACCCTCTTCTACGAGGGCCACTCCCAGAAATGAAGCTCCGGCATCAAGACAGGCTCTGGCTACCTGAACGGCACCGTGCCCATAACCGTCGGCCTTGACGACGGCGCAAATCGACGAACCCGGCGACAACAGCGACGAGAGCGCCTTTACGTTATCCTTGATGGCGCCGAGGTCCACCTCGGCCCAGCACGATCTGTCTACCATGCGGACACTCTCCGCCCAAAGCCTGCACAGGCCATCGTCACACCCTCCCCGAGCCGTGAACAGCGTACCACGAGCCCGGCGGGGGCACAAGCTGTCAGTCCACCAGCTTGCCTTTTTCCATGTCCTTGCGCATTGCCAGACGGAGGTCGGGATCGAGGAAGGCTTTCAGAGAAGCTCTGGCCAGAATTTTCGCGCCTGTTACAATGGCTTGATGCGCCATTGGCCCGACGGTAGCCTCGGCGAATTCCCTCGTATGCAGTGAGTACAGCTCATCGATTATTGGCAACGTTGGCTGCAAGGTGGGACAGTGCTGGCTTACGTTGCCGACGTCAGACGAACCTTCAGGGCCGGAGCCAGGACCAAACGATACACCCATCTCCCTGTACACGTTCTCCATCATCGTCTCTGCGCTGTCGTTTGGAACGAGCTCGTCAAATGGCAGTTCAAAACTGCTGTATTCTACCTCGGTTTCCGTTGCCATCGCCGCACCCTTGGCCGCGTTGTACGCTTTTTCCAGTATCGCGTTCAGCTGCACCCGGTGGGGAGATCTAAAATAGAAGTGCACCGTAGCCGCTTCAGGGACTATATTGCACGCCTTGCCACCATCGGTGTAGATACCGTGCATCCTGACATCAGGACGCACGTGCTGACGCATCATGTCTATCGCGTGAAAAAACAGTTGAGCTCCGTTGAGCGCGTTGCGCCCATCCCAGGGAGACGCCGCCGCGTGAGACGTCTTGCCCTTGAACCGAAACTCTATGCCGTCCATCGCAAGGCAGCGGTACCGCACCCTGCAGTTGCGGTTGGTGGAGTGTATCATCAGGGCAAGGTCGACGTCGTCGAACAAGCCGCCAGCCGCCATCGTTATCTTGGCTCCGTTCGTCTCCTCAGCCGGGGTGCCGGTGACCCACAATTCGCCGCCAAGTTCGGGCATTACCGGCGCCAGGCCGGCACCCGCGAGCAGGCTCATCGCGCCATGCACGTTGTGACCGCAGGCGTGCCCGATGCCGGGCAGAGCATCGTATTCCGCCAGCAGTGACACACGGCCGTTCTTCCCCGTCACTATCGTACCGTTGTATGCGGTAGGAAGGCCATAAAACGGGTACTCAACGGCGAATCCGCTTTTCTGCAAAAAATCGACGTGAGCCTTGCTGCTCCTGAACTCCTGCTCTGATATCTCCGGGTCCGCAGCCATGGCGTCGCTCAACGCCACAGCCTCAGCCGCGCGCGCGTCAATCGCCGCGTCTATCACCTGTATCAATCGTTCATACCTATCCATGGGTAATCCTCTCCTAGTACATCGAACCTTGTGTCTCCCTGCTTAACGATACCGCCGCTGGCAACGCTTGAGTACCAACACTACCATCAGTGGGCATGCAAGGTAGCGGGAAACAAGGTTCGATTAACTACATAGGCAATACTAGCA
>JAFGUM010000099.1 GCA_016938515.1 Spirochaetales bacterium
CCGTGTTCAGGTCCGAGAACCCGTAGCGCCCCGCTACCGTGCCGCCGACGGTAACGATGTTGCGCATCTGCACGCCAACGATTCCCGATACGGCGTCCCTGAATACCGGCCCAAAGGCTTCCAGCAGTACGGGCGACGTCTCGACGTCACGCGCCGTCGCCATTGCGCCGATTTCAATCGACTTGTCGCTTTCCCGTATATAACACAAGCCAAGACCCGAAAGATCGACGGCGGTTGCCAGTGCCTTTTGCCCTAGACGCAACCACGCGCCGCCACCGATGGCGATGGCACCGGGCTCGGCAAGAAGCGAATACGCCTCGTCCAGCGATCGTGGACGGACGATGTTCTCAATGTCCATGCGTGCTCCTTTTCGTCAGTGTCACGAAGCTTGTGGATGTCCGACCATTCCGGTGGCCCCGGAACTCTTTCCGGGCTCTATGGCTTGATGGCCGAGTACAGAGCAGTCAGGCTCATTCGTGAAACGGAGTACCAGTGTAATGAGCTTAAGCCCATAAGGCAACCAAAAAAACAGCGTGGGGACAGAGCTCGCCGGAGGTGCGCTCAGGCGCGCAGCACGACCTGGGCTCCTGAGCGACGTCGGCGCGGCTCAGGAGCTATTCAGGAAATATTGATACAGCCGCCGAGATCAGGATCCCGCTTTCTGCGCCGTGGAGTCTGCAATCCTAAGGCTTACGTCTATGACCGTGTTGCCGCACGTATTTCCCGAAAGCAGGCAGTTGAGCGACCGGATGGCTTCTATGCCCATAGTGCGGAGCGATAGCTGGACGCTCGTCAGGCGCGGTACGGTCATGTTGACGATTTCGGAGTCGTCGAACACGATTATAGACACGTCGGCCGGGACGTTGCGCCCCTGGTTTCGCAGCGCCTCCATGCAGCCAGCCGCCACGACCGCGGTCATGACGAGGAGGCCATCTACCGGCGCGAGGCGGGTCATCAGTTCGTTAGCCGCCTCAAATCCGTTTGAATACCCATAGCCACAGATAACGACCTTGGACGAATCGTAGGGGATACCTTCTTCCTCAAGAGCTCTGAGGTACCCCTTGAATCTTTCAATAGTAGAGTACGATCCAGCGTTTGCCGCCATCGAAATGCTCTTGATCTGTTCGATATCACAGGGAGGCTCCCAGAAGCTGCCAAAAAAACCAACGGTACGGCGCCCCTGCTGGAGCAGGTACTTGGTCGCTATGTACCCGCCTTTTTCTCCGTCCGAGTACACATGCGGCACCCCCGGGAAAATACCGACGCGCCCGGCGACGACAAGGGGCAATTCCCTGAAGCTTTCGATACCAGGTAGATCAGC
>JAFGUM010000561.1 GCA_016938515.1 Spirochaetales bacterium
GGCGGAATGGCAACGAGCTCCTGCTCTATGATCGTCTGCCCCTCGATTGAGTCAGCCGTTGGGATAAAAGCGCCCTCGGCGAGCTGGGTTTCTCCCAAGCCCGGGTGAAACAGCAACTGCGAACCAAGCCCTATGGGCGAAACGGTAAGTTCCAGGATAGAGTATTCGCGCACCTTGTCGTAATAGGTATCGTAGATGTGGAATTCCGCGTCCACCGTGTTGTTCTCGTTGAGCGTAAGCGTATCTATCTTGCCAATCGTAAAACCCTTCATATAGATCGACGTTCCCGGAGCTGCACCGGTTGCCGACTGAAACACCGTCGTAAAGAAGTAGTCCTTGGCAAACCAGCGTTGGTTCGCACCTATAAGAACGACTATGACGGCAAAGAAGACGAGGGCCACAAGGATGAAGAGTCCGACTATCTGGTCGGCGAATTTAATCTTGAATTTCATGCTTCCACCTCATGCTGGCCCTTGGTTCTGCTGCCTTTGGCCCTGAGCCTGGCCAGGGACGTAGCGAGCGCTTCTTCAGCACTGTCCACTGTTTCTTCGTACGGCCCGAAAATTGCCATGGTTCCACCTTTTATAAGGCCGAGCCTGTCTGCGTATCGGTACGCGAGTTCCGAGTTGTTGGCAACGATGATGATGGTACGAAGCTTTACCCGCAGGTCGTCGATCAGCGAGAATACGCGCTCTATCGCGTCTTCGTCGAGGTTGGACGTTGGATCATCCATGAACACGATGCTGGGTTCGTGTACCACCGCCCGCGCTATTGAGACTATCTTCTGCTCGCCGGACGACAGCTCCGCCGGTCGCATCGCCATACCCTCATCGTACCCCAGACGCTTTAGTATAAGGCGCACCGTCTCGGCTACATCACTCTCTCCCATCCATGGCTTGTGCACGCGAAGCGGCATCGCCACGTTGTTGAGGATGTTCGTATTGGCCCAGAGCGCCGCGTCCTGGAATACAAAGCCGGTAGCGGCGCGAAACGCCAGCTCGTCCTTGCGGTTCAGAGTCGCCGTGTCGACCCCGTTCCACAGCACCGAGCCTTCATCAGGAAGGGTGAGACTGGCGGCTACCTTGAGCAGCGTACTCTTGCCGGAACCCGCCGCGCCCATCACGACGCTGCACAAGCCCGCGGGAAAAGCCACGCTCGTACTCGACAGAATTTCGTAGCCGCCAGACGAAGCCACGACGTCGCGAAGCTCTATCGCCGGGGGTAGCATGCCAGATTCAGGCATATTGCATCAGCGTGACGAGGATGTCCGCCACGATTATGAGCAGAAAGCTCTGTCCCACAGCCCTGATTCCCGCTACCGGAATTTCTGTGCTCGCCCGGTTAACGGAAAAGCCCTGATAGGTAGCCACCACGGAGACGACTACCCCGAATACGAAGGCCTTGGACAGCCCCGACACCACGTCGCCAACCGTAAGCGTAGACAGTA
>JAFGUM010000562.1 GCA_016938515.1 Spirochaetales bacterium
GGTGGAAAAGGCCAATGACACTTCAGGCGACAATATGGCGTTGACGCCGCCCACCAGGGCCGCGTCTATATCCCCGTTCCAGATAGCTTGGCAGGCCGTGTGCAGGGCGACCAAGGACGACGAGCAGGCCGTGTCCATGGTGATGCTGGGACCCTTCAGGTTGAAGATGTACGATATGCGGTTGGAGCAAATGGCGGCCGAGTTGCCCACTATGCTGTTGCCGTCTATGACGTCGCGGACATGGTCGCTCATGACCAGCTCGCCGTATTCCTTGGCGGATACGCCTATGTAGACACCGCAGTTGGAGCCGTCCACGGTTTCCAACCCTACGCCCGCGTCCTCAAGCGCCCGGAACGACGCCTCCAGGAGCCAGCGCTGCTGCACGTCCATCTTCTGGGCGGCCAGCGGGGGAATTCCGAAGAACAGGGGGTCAAAGGTTTCCAGCTGCTCGTCCGAAAGGAAGGACCCGTACTTGCTGTGTATCTTGCCGTACACGGTCCAGTCCGGGTGGTAGAAGGCATCGGCGTCCCAACGGCTGGGCGGCACGGTGGTCACCGTATCCCTGCCGTCAAGGAGCAGTTTCCAGAACGCGTCGGGACAATCCGCCCCTCCCGGGAACGCGCATCCAATACCCGCTATGACGATGGGTTCCCTGGCCGCCTTGGACTTCATTCCATCCTCCATCTCGGAAGCGTGCGGGGTAGAAGAAGCCCCGGTTCCTCCGGAGACGACGAAACTCCCGGCGGAAGACTTCCTATACGAGATCTATGGGCTATGAATTAATAACCGGACCGCGGAGCACGGCTTGGTATTCCCGAGCGGAATAGAAACGTAACGCCGCAGAGAGTCACGCTACAACGGCTTATTGGATCTGTCAAATTTTTCTCGCGGAATTTATCGTTTACTAATTATGGGAACCTCTAAAAACCCCATGGTTATTAGAGGTTCCCTGCGTTTTCGGCCGAAAACGCTAGGTTTTCTAAGGTAACCCTCGAAAACCTGAAATTTTTCGAGGCTCCCTTATTACGGGGAAGACGCTCAAATAGAATCGGCCCGTGCTTCGCCGCGCCTTGTTTTTTCAATCATTTGCGCGCGCGATAACGAATCTTCATTCAAGTACGGCGACCGCCCAGGCCCCCGTCCGCGCGCTTGGCTAACGACGCGGCGCTCGACGCAAAAAGCGTCGCTCAATGTTGAGCATAGACGCGCCGACCATAGTAAGGATGGGGCGCGCTCGCCCCGGGGAGAGCTCATGGTACGAAGCTTGTGGACTGCGGCCAGCGGCATGATAGGCCAACAGGCCAGCATAGACACGATATCCAAC
>JAFGUM010000100.1 GCA_016938515.1 Spirochaetales bacterium
AACTTTTCCGGCAGACGATCCAGGTATACGCGCACGTCCCGGCTCGCCTCGTTCTTAAGCGTTTCTTCTTCCGGAGACTCAGAAGAGCCGTCAATCTCCTTGAAGTAGCGCTGATATACCTTCTGTTCCCGCCCCTTGCGCTTTATCCAGTTGAGCGCGTTGTTCTTGACTACGCGAATAAGCCAGTATTTGGCGTCATTCCTGGTTGGAAAGATGTCCCAGCGCTCGACGGCCTTGATGTACGAGTCGTGTACGACATCTTCGGCGGCTTCGTCGGAATTTGTTATCCGCCTGGCCACCCTGAAGAGAATCGTAAACGTTTCGTCGTACAGGGCCTTGAAAGCCGAGTTGTCGACACCATTCCGTTCGTTAAACAATCCTCGTCTCCCGCCCGTTACGCCCGCCGGCCAGAGACAGGCTCGCCAGGAGCCATTTTCCAGATCGTACCGTCAGGTTTGTCTTCGAGTATGATGCCCCGTTCCCTGAGCCCGTCTCGTATCGCGTCGGCTTTCTGGAAGTCACGCGCCTTCTTGGCCTCGGCTCGTGTCGCTATCTGCGCCTCTACTTCCGCGGCGAGGGCTTCGTCCACGGGAGCCAGCACCTCTCGACGAAGAGCCGCGAGCCCAAGACCGAGCACCTGGTCCATATCAAACGCGGCGCCCAGAGCGTCCGCGGCTGGCACGCCCTGATCACGCAGAACTCCCCAGAGCTCGGCGAGCGCTCGTGGCGTTGACAGGTCATCTTCCAGCGCCGCGCGAAACGCCGCCACCCTCGCGGTCGCCACTCCGGCCAGCGAGCTCACCGGGGTAGGCTCCGCCGCGCCGTTTCCCGGAGCCTTCTCACGCAGCGCCAGTACGCGTTCTACGAGCGAACGGCGGGAAGCCCGCGCTGAATCCAACGCCTCGTATGAGAACTGGAGCTGGGAGCGATAGTGCCCGCCCAGCAGAAAATACCGGTAGTCCAGCGGGTCGTACCCCGCGTCCATGAGGGTCTTGAGCGTTATGAAGCCGCCGGAGCTCTTGCTCATCTTGCCCGAACCCATCACCAAAAACTCGTTGTGCAGCCAGTAGTGTACCCAGTGATGGCCGGTCGCGGCCTCGCTCTGGGCAATTTCGTTGGTATGGTGCACCGGTATATGGTCTATCCCGCCAGCGTGGATGTCGAACTCCTCGCCCAGGTACTTCATGCTCATCGCCGAGCATTCGATATGCCATCCGGGGTAGCCACGACCCCAGGGACTGTCCCAGACCAGCGCCTGGTTCTCAAACTTGGACTTGGTAAACCAGAGCACGAAGTCCTGCGGGTTGCGCTTGTTCTCGTCTACCTCCACGCGGGTTCCCGACTGCAGCTCGTCGAGCTTGAGCCGCGCCAGCTCCCCGTACGACGGGAATTTTGAGACGTCGAAATACAGGTTGCCGCCTGCTGAATACGTGTAGCCGTTGGCTTCTATGCGCTTTATCAATTCTATCATGTCGGCGACGTGCTCGGTGGCCTTGCAGACGATGGTAGGGCGCACTATGCCAAGCCTGTCCGTATCGGCGAAAAATGCGTCTGTATAGAATTTGGCCACTTCCAGTACGCTCTTGTTGCGCTCGGCCGCCGACTTGACCATCTTGTCTTCACCGGAGTCGTCGTCGCCGGTAAGGTGGCCAACGTCTGTTATATTCATAACGTGCGTTACTTCGTAGCCCAGATAGCGAAGCGTTCGCGCCACGACGTCGTCGAAGACGTACGCGCGCAGGTTGCCGATGTGCGCGAAGTTGTACACGGTAGGGCCGCATCCGTAGAAGCCTGCTTTACCTGGTTGTACCGGCTTGAACTCTTGCAGGGAACGTCCCATCGTGTTGTACAGCCGTAAACCCATGCGGTCCTCCTTTTCCGTGTCTCCGTGGCGAAAGATGCTGTAAGGCTTTCTTGATCTTAACACTCCGCAAAACTTGAGGTAGCATGCGTACAGCATGGCTACACTACGGAAATTCCTTGAGAATTGCAATATCGACGCTGAAATTCGCTACGACGAGCCGATGTCGGCGCACACGAGCTTCAGGATAGGCGGACCAGCAGACGCTTTCGTGCGGCCTTCATCGGTACAGGCGCTCGCCACCCTGCTACAGGCGGCCGCCATCGCGGAGCTGCCGCTGGCGGTAATCGGGGGTGGCGCGAACCTGCTGGTGGCGGACGCGGGCGTACGAGGCATAGTCGCGTGCACTGACTCCATTGCGGAGGTTCGCGTAGATACAGACGGTTCTATGCACGCGGGAGCCGGGCTACCCGTCCGCAACCTCGTGCAAATGGCACTGGAGCGCGGGCGCGGGGGGCTCGAATTCGCGGCTGGTCTGCCTGGCTCGGTAGGAGGCGCCGTGTACATGAACGCGCGCTGCTATGACCGCGAGTTCGCTGATGTTATCGCCCGCGTGGAGTACCTCAAGCCCTCTGCGGGCGCGTGGGAACTGAGCAGCTCCGCCATCGATCGAGCGGCGTGGTCGTACAAGCGCAGCCCCTTCATGCCGGCGGGAGCACTGACTGGCGCCGTGGTTGTCGGAGCCAGCTTCAAGCTCGTGCCCGGGGACAGAGCCGCCATCGCCGCCGAGATGGCCGGACACGAAGCCGACCGAATAGCCAAAGGACATTATGACTACCCGAGCGCGGGAAGCCTGTTCAAGAACAACCGTGGTTTTGGCCGGCCAACGGGCAGCATACTCGACGAGCTGGGGTTCCGGGGGCGCAGGATTGGCGACGCGATGGTAAGCCCGAAACACGCCAACATATTTGTAAACGCCGGAGCCGCGACCGCCGCCGACATGAGAAAGCTCATCGATGAAGCCAGAAGCGCCGCTAAAAAAGCCTTTGGCGTGGAACTGGAAACCGAAGTCGAATTTCTTGGAGCTTTTTAGACAGCAAAACGACGAGACTCATTGACGTACAAGTACTTGCGCGCACCACCGGCCTGTTTTATCCTGTAGTGTAGCAACTAGCAGGATCAGGGAGCATATGCCAAACCTCGCGTACGTACACGTCCTGTTGCCTCTGATAGCGTACCTCGTAGCGAGAGCGCTTCTGTCTCGCTACGCCCAGAGGATAGGAACCGCGGTTCCCGGCGTGCTCACAGGATGCGGCGCCATACTCGCCTTGCTGCTGCCAGGACAGCCAACTGGCGCTGCCTTTGCCTTCGTAATCGACGCGCTTGGCGCCATAGCCCTCGCCGCTGCGGGTTTCGAGGCTGGCAGAACGATGCCCCCGCGCAAATCTGCGGATGGTTCGGCGGCGCGAACGCTGAGAAGAAGCATCGCGTTCTTCGTGCCCGCCATAACGGGGATGGCCGTGGCTCTGGGCTTTGGCTTCCTCTATAATGCGCCTCTCGCCACTATGGCGGGAGCCGCGCTGACGCTGGCGGCGGCGTTATGGCTATGCGTCGAGCCAGGCGTGTACAGTCTCGCGGCCGCGGGAATCGCGCTCATTCTCGCGCGGGCAGGCCAGTTCCCGGAAGCTACCACGGTGGCGTGGTCTATCGGCGTGGCGATGGCGATACTGGCCATGGGGGGTGCTTTGTCGCGCTCCGCGGCCCAGGCAAGCGGAGCCTTTATGGCGGCCGCGACTATAGCACTGGCGTGGGCGGCGCACAGCGCGGGAGCGCCGTGGCCCGCAGCCGGGCTCGCGGCGGGCTTCGCCGTTGGATTGGCTCGCGGCAGCGCGCTGCGCGGAATCAGCGCGAGGCGCTCCGTCGTACTCGCACCGCTCGGCGTACTGGGGCCTGGCGCGGGCTTTATAGTCATAGAAGCCGCGTACGCCCTGGCTTTTATCGCGGGACTAAGTCTGGCGCCAAGGGCTCTGGCCACGTTACTACCGGTAGCCTTTGCAGTAGCCGGCGCGGCAGTAGCGGCGTCGGCGCTGCGCGGTCTGCTATCCGGGGAGCATGCCGTGTCGCTACCCTCGGATGCCCTGGCTGTCGCGGCGCTGCTCTCTTTCAGCCAGGCCGACATACTGGGTGACGCCGCCATAGCCGGTTTTGCGCTGGCGTACGTAGTATCAGCGCCCTTCGTGCGGGGCGCCAGCGTCGTACGCACGGGCGCACCGGCCGAAACATCGATCAAGGCAGTCATAGGCGTTTCCGGCTCAGACGAATCGGTGTCGGCGGTATCGTTCGCCGCGGCGATTGGGGGCTCGGGCGAACCAGTCCGCGTAGCCTGCGTAGCCGCCACTTCCGGGAACCAGGGGCCTTCGCTGGCCGAGGCCGAAGAAGCGCTGGTGCGCTGCGTCGTAGCCGGGGCGTCGGAGGGCATACGGGTGCTGCCATCGGTTATAAGCGCCGCGAGCGTGGCGGCTGGCCTCGCCCGCTCGGCCATGGAACGGCAGGCGGACGCGATACTCCTGGGCACGTCCGTTCGCCAGAAACAAGGCGCGGAGGAACAACACGCCGTGCTCTCCGAGACGCTCGAAGCCTTCCAGGGAACAGTCATTGCCCTTAGTCGGCCAAAGCGCTTTGCTTCGGCCGGCAGGCTGGTAGCGGTAGCCGTTTCCAGCGTAGAAAAAACGCCGGAGTTTGAACGCGCGCTGGTTGCCATCGCCAGGGTCTGGGGGCGTCCAACCAGGACAATGGATGGCCTCATCATCGGTGGCCAGGCTGAAGCCCTCGCCGATGCCGCGAGCGGCATGCTGGATCCGCGGGCTATAGTATCAGTACAGTCGTGGCGTGATGTGCCAGCGGCACTGTCATCGCTGGGGTCGCGCAGCCCCGGATTCGTCGTTTTTACAGCCAGACCGGGTACAGCCAGCTGGAACCCCGGCCATGAGCGTCTGCCCGTGGTGCTCGCCGGAGCCTTTCCGGAATCACCAGTGGCGCTGTGGTTTGCCCCGGTTCGTGGCCAGGCAGAGACAGCCCAGAACAAGACGCCACCGTCGTCGCGAGCGCCGGAAGAACCACACCCGGACGCGTGGCCCCCTCTCCTGTCGGCGGCGTATGACTCAGGCAGGGTACTGCAGAACATGCCGGAAGAAGCGCTCGTAGACGCCATAAGGCGCCTTACCGATACGATGTTTCCTACGGACAAGGTGGCGTCGGGCAGGTTGGCCACGGCGTTTTCGGCTATTGCGCGCAAGGAGCCGATAGAACTGGCACCGGGTGTGCTGCTGCTCCACGCCCACGCGGATGGCGTGGCGCTTCCTACGCTGGCTATTGGCTCAAATCCCGGCGGTTGGCCTCTCGTAGCGCTTTCGTCACCGGTGCGAATCACCGTTATACTCGTGTCTCCAAGCGCCGCGAGCGCGGAAAGTCACCTTGAAGCGCTGACGCAGATAGCAATGGCCTTCAGGAATCTGGATCTGGCCGGGCACCTTCTCGGCGCGTGAGTATACGGGGTGCCGCTCCTGGTTCTTCATACCTGCCCGTAGAAACGAGGCTTTATCTTGCCAACCACCGCATTGCCGGGCATACTTCAACGCTATGAAAGACTACGCACAGATACTTGCTCGCCCCCATACAGAAGAAGTGGTCGACCGCCTTATCCGGTACGCCAAGATAGAAACCACCAGCGACAGGCACGTTGACGTCATCCCGTCAACGCAGTCCCAGTGGGACCTGGCGCGACTTCTTGAGGCCGAACTCAAGGGGCTTGGCATAGCGGACGTTGTGGTAGACGAACGCTGCTTCGTCATAGCCAGGCTCCCCGCTGCACCGGGCTACGAGAAACGCCCGACGGTGGGGCTGATGGCTCACCTCGACACGTCGAGCGAAGTCAGCGGCGCCAACGTCAAGCCTCGTACGATACGCGACTACGACGGCTCGGCGGTAACGCTATCGCCCGGTTGGACGCTCACCCCCGCAGACTATCCCGAACTCCATGAATACGTCGGTGATACGATACTCGTTACCGATGGCACCACGCTGCTGGGAGCCGACGACAAGGGCGGCATAGCCATAATCATGACAGCCCTGTCGGCGGCGCTGCGGGACCCATCCATTCCGCACGGCCCGCTCGTCATCATATTCTCGCCAGACGAAGAAACGGGCAAGGGCATGGATGGCTTCCCGATACAAACGGTCAAGATGGACGCGTGCTACACCTTTGACGGCGGGCGCGGTGGTGAGATCGAGTCTGAGTGCTTTACCGCGTACGAAGCAAAACTGGTCTTTACCGGCAAATCGGCTCACCCAGGGTACGCGCGTGGCGTAATGGCCAACGCGGTATCCATGGCCGCCAGCTTCGTATCCATGCTGCCCCGCAGTGACAGCCCCGAGGCCACGG
>JAFGUM010000563.1 GCA_016938515.1 Spirochaetales bacterium
CGTTAAAAGATGAGAGAAGACGATACTCGCTATGGTCGCTGGCCTCAGCTCTTCCAGCTCTCCTGTCGCGAGGTCTGACACCAGAGCTTGTCATTACTACTGATCCGGGTTTTTGGAACGGAGAACACGCGCGATGGGCAATACAAGGTGGCTTGCCGGTCGCGATGCCCCCAAGCGCGTACATTCCCGCCTCGGTGTACACGCACTGTCCTGTCATCCCTCTTGATTCTGGATTACCCTTTGAAAAAGCAGCACTATCGACTTATGGTTCACACGGAATACCCGCCAGCGCGTCTGGAAGCGCCGCCGGTACCGCCCTGTCGCTGGCACTCAGAGCAACGAGTGGCCCGGTGTTTCTGGCTGGCTATGATCTCGCCGCCCACGGCCTCATCGACCACGCGTTCCCATACGCACTCAACGTCGTAGATGAAATGCTGGCTGCCAGGCGACGGCCGGTGCTGACAAGCCGTGCACACCGAGTCTTTGATGCCTACCCTGGAATCATCGGCCACTGGAGGTTGTCAAGAGCTTTCTCTTCATACGCCTCTTCAACAAAGGTCACTCAATCTGACGCGGAACGCGTCTACCGGCTGGGCGACTCACCAGTATCAACTGGCGTGAAGCACGCTGACACGCAGTATGCCCTGGTCATTCTGCGCAACTCTGAAAATCGCCAGTCCGTTGCCGTTCGTGCAACTACCCAGACCTCGGTATCGCATCTATCGCAAGACGGTTTGAACGCTATGCTGTCCAGCATGGTAGAACAAGCCGTACGTGACGCTCACATCTCTCTGGCGAGCAAGGCACCCGTTCCGTACGATGCGGCACTGCTGTTCAAGGCCCTGGCACCGTGCGAGTCAGCGCCGTTCCTCGCAAGAGCTGCCAGAAAAATCGCAGACGAAGATGAACTGGCCAATCTGACACGTATACTCGAACAAGCAGCTGCGGCTCTCATGGAGGCTTCATGATGCTTGATCCACAGCTTTTTGAGAGAAACATGCTTGCCATAGCCTCACAGCACGGCCCGTTGTGCGCGGATCGAGTCAGGTTCTCCGCATCAGACCCTCGCGTTGGCATTTCATCGTCAAGAGAGGGACTATTGGTGCCTTTTGTAGACTTGGGAGACCATCATGCGTACATGCACTCTCGTGTTGATCCGATACGTGAAGCTGAGCGGCTGGCCAGCGAGTATAAAAAGCCCGGCTTTTACGCCTTCCTCGGCCTTGGTGCTGGCTACACCGTAGAAGCCCTGCTCGCCGCGGACAGGGTGTCCAGAGGACTCATAATCGAGTACGAGGCCGGGATACTGCGCGCTGTACTGGAACGTCTTGACCTGACGCACGTACTCGGCGACAGGCGATTGAAGCTGCTCGTAGACCCTACTGACGAAGAACTGGACTCAGCCGTTTCGTCTACCTACGTACCCGCGGTAAACGGCTACTTTGGTACAATTCCGCTTCGAGGTCGCACCGACGCTGCTCCAGAGTCGTACAAGCGCGCGGCGGATGTCATACGCGGCACGATTAGTGTTATTTCAGATGATTACTCTGTACAATCATTTTTTGGCAAGCGATGGTTCTCCAATATTGTAAGAAACCTCGCTGTCTCCGCCCGCCCCACGCCACCCGTAGGCCCTATTCGCGAAGCGGTGGTAACGGCCGCGGGCCCTTCACTTGAGCTGTATTTTGACGACATTGCGAATCGTCCGCGTGGAGCGTTCCTGATCGCTACTGATACGAGCCTGCGTGCCTTGCTTGAACGCGGCATAACTCCGGATGCCGTTATCAGCATAGACTGCCAACATATTAGCTATTACCATTTTACGCTCGGCCTACCTGAGAACACACCGCTGTTTTTAGATTTGGCATCCCCACCCACAGTCACGAGAATGGCTACCCGTCCATATTTCTTTTCTTCCGGCCACCCGCTATCACGCTACATAACGTCCCGGTTTAGGGCGTTTCCCGTACTGGATACTTCCGGTGGCAATGTTACGCACGCAGCTGTTTCTCTCGCGGAATATCTGGGCGCTTCAACCATACGTTTATACGGCGCTGATTTTTCATATCCGTTTGGCAAAACGTACGCGCGTGGAACGTATATTTATCCGTACTTTGATATTCGGCAGTCAAGGACGCACCCTCTTGAAGCGTTGTTTTCTGATTTTCTATACAGAAACCACTCTTTGACCAGGGAAGATGATGGCGATGGGTGCTTCAGGTACGTAACAAAACCGCTCGTAGCGTATCGCGAACGACTGGAGAAGCTATCATCAATGCTGTCGTGTACGCTCGACAGAGTTCGGGGTTACGGCGTCGTTACGACCAATACCGTAGACGTGCCGCCCACGGGTAGCCGATCGACGGGCAGGGTTTTCGCGGCTGGCCGCGCGTTTCAGAGCCCGGAGCAATTTCTGAGCACGTATGCTTCTGATATACAATCGTTACCGACTCCGTATCGCCATGCATCTTCATATCTCGATGGTCTTGGAGCTCACGAAAAAGACGTGTGGACGACGATGTTACCTTCTGCTGCCGCGTTTCACCGCGAGGCTGGCGACAATACACTCGAACCATCGGAACTCCTTGCGCAGACTCGCTCCTGGTGCGAGCTCGTAGTCAGGCAGGAGCTTTCCAGAGGCGCAGACTAAACAGCACTTGTACTCATCTATGCGTTTGCACGTTGTATAGATGCCCGAACGCGCCAGCATTCAGCCCCCATCGCCCTTCCAGGTACTCTTCGAGAGTGCGAGCGTTTACGAGCATGCCACTGATTGCCGTCGCGGCGTCTTCCTCGATCACCGAAGCGTTATCTGGATACGCGTCCATCAATCTGCGCGTAAGGGCTTCGTAATAGCCAGAAAGCGCGCTGATAGGTTGCTGCACCAGGTATGCCTGCATTTCATTGATACACAGATACTCATCGAGAACATCGTAGTGCCGCCACTTGAAATGCAGAGTCCAGAAACGCCTTGAAGCGGGGTCCAATCCATTCCACAGGGCAGCGGACAGCGCACGGTACTCAGAATCCTGGAAGAACACCGCGTGCGACGCTTCATGGTCTATAAACACGCGCCGCAAATACGCTGGTGATTCGCGTGAAATCGATATGACGGCGCCCTGCCCTTCCAGCAAGGAACCGTCTTCATCGCGCTTTAGAACGCCGTAGTCGAGGAGCAGTTCCATAAAAGACATCTCATCAGCGTTAAGCGGGAAGGCGGTATCGATAGCTTCTGCAAAGAAAGCACGTAGTGTCTTGGTGGAATAATCGTGGGCGTTCCACCCATGCAAAGGTGCAATTTCTGTATCGGTAGCCAGGCGCCCCCTGAATCCCGGCTTTTCCGCGAAAAAGGCGAGGCGCTTCAGGTACCTATCCTGCGTATCGTAGTCTTTGAAGTCAAAGACGAGGGTAGCAGGCAGGGCATCCCAGCGATACAGCGAGTAGTCACCTTCCGGCGCCGGCAGGTGTAGTACTGCGTGTAAATCCGCCAGCGGTGCGGGCACATCGTACAAAAAGTGCGCAGATCTGATTCCTCCTGCCGAGCTTAAATCAACCGTTTCGCCTGCACCGAAGGCTACAGCCGGTATTGCAAGCACAGTACCCGCACGTGCGTCGGCAGTAGCCGAAAACAGTGGCATACCGGAACCATTCATCGCGGCTACGTCTACTTTGCCGCTTTGGGCCACTGCAACAACGAGAGAGGAGTCTGCCTGGCCGATGCGCAACCGGACAGAGCTTACCATCCCATCGTCGTGTTCCAGTATTCTCGTAGTCGAGTCTACCTTTAGAAAACCAGGCGCGCTCTCATAGCCGCTACACGAAGCTCCAGTTTCAAAACCGTGTACGGTAATTGTTTCAGGGCCAGAGTTTACTACAGCAATAGATGAAACGGCCGCGCCAGCGAACAGGCGCAACCGAGCTTCGACTGCGGCAGGCAGTAATAGCTCGACGCCCGTAGATACCAGCTCTTCTTTCCCGGACGTATCGCCACAAGCCAGAACCTCAACGGCACTGGTACCAGACAGCGAAACGATCAGATCTTCACCATCATAGCCTTGGAGGGGAGTTTCGAGCCTATAGAGTGCCGTAGCGTATGGAGAAACTTCTAGAGGGCTGTCCCTGCCATCAGCATCCCGCGCAAGCCTCACGGTTAGTCCCTGGGCAGTGGACAGCGCGAATCCATCTATGTACGCCTGTTCGCAGGAAACCGCCAAGACAAGGACCAACACCCATAGCGAGGCCAGCATAGACTTACGCAAGCGCGAAGACGCTCCTGGCTATGAGCTGCGCAATCTGGTACCGTCTCCCAGGATCGATGCTGCCATCGGTGCGAACAAGGGTAGCCCAACGACCCTCAAAGTCATCAGGCAAGGAAGCCAATGACATGAGCGCATCGGTCATGTGTCGCTCTGAGGGCTCCCACTGACGGTTAAGAGCGAACAACGCCGAAGCACAAAATCGAATAAACCCTGATAAAGAAACAAAATAGAAGAAATTATCGTTTTTCAGCGCCGCACCGCCTAAATCGCTCAGGTAGTGTTCCATTTTTTGCTGGTAGGTTTCCCTGAGCCGCGCCCAGAATTC
>JAFGUM010000564.1 GCA_016938515.1 Spirochaetales bacterium
ACCGCGCTCTCAACGGCCTGGTCTGCGCCATTGGCATCGGCAAACAAGGCCATGATGCCATCGCCCATGTACTTGTCAATAAACCCGCCGTGAGTCCTGATGATGGGTACTACGCGTGAAAGGTACGAATTGACGAAGGCAAAACTCTCTTCTGGCGTCAGCTGTTCGGAAAGCTCGGTAAAAGCCCTGATATCGGAGAAGAATATGGTCATATCCTTCCTGATATGATCCCCGAGCCTCAGGTCGAAAAAATCGGCCTTTTCCAGGTGGAACATCAGCTCATTCGGGATGAAGCGCTCTATGGACTCGGTGATTTTAGCCGTGTAGTCATCAAGAGCCGTATCCTCCGGGGCGGGTTTTGCAAGCTCTAGCATGACGGCCGTAAGCACGGCCAGACCCATGAGCCCGTCAGCGGCGTGCACCGCCAGGGGCAGGTACCCGTACACGAGCGCCGTAGCCTCAAACCCCAGCATAGTGGCTATACCCAGGGCCGCCGCGGCGCACCACAGCAGAGCCCAGGGTACGGCTCCAGCCAGAAGGCGTCGTGCCGCCGGGAGAGAGCTGGCTGCCAAGCCAAAAAACACCGCCGCGGACAGCGAGTGCAGCGCGAACAGTATCGTTACGACAACACCCGCGATTACAAAGCTGTCAGACCCTAAGGCAAAAGCGGCGATTGCCGCCAGAACCGTGAGCACGACCGTCACAAGAGACACGATACGCCAGCCACGGTGTAGCTGGGTATCGCACGCGCGTTCGCTTGCGACGATGAGCGCAAGCCTCGCCCCGGCGGCCGCGAACAGGACTATCGGGAAGGCTGCAAAGCCAAAAATCGTCGCCAGTAACGGTATTCCCTGCGCAAGGGAGGCCAATGCGTAATAGACTGCGGCCGGCCAGTACACCCTGGTGCCCATCCGAAACCTGGATAAGAGCAGCGAAAACACGCACAGCACAAGCCAGAACCAGACTAGACCCGGCTGTGTGTCGGAGAAAAGATCCAGAGTCGCGGTAAGCGCGCTTTTTGCGATCATATTTGACATACTAACCTTTCTAAACGCACTTTTCCACCTTATAATTATCGGTTGGAAACGCGACCTTAACAATGGCACCGCGTTGGAGGCTGCAATTGCCTGGATGGCGGATCACGCCCATCTATACTATCATTATTCACGACTGTACTTATAATGATCCTCAGGATATGATATAGACTATTTGTTATCTATACTATGTTATCTATTGTGACAGGGGGGAGAGGCAGATGGCAGTAGCTCAGATCGAGTTTTCGGCGGAGCTCCAGAGCTTTGTACGCGAATGGAAAGACAAGCCAGGCAGCTTGATTATGATACTCCACCGCGTGCAGCAGGAGTTTACGTACATCCCACGGGAAGCCGCGGAGCGGCTATCGAGGGAGCTTGGCATGCCGTTGGCCAAAATCTACGGCGTCATCACCTTTTACCACTATTTCAAGACGACAAAACCAGGGAA
>JAFGUM010000101.1 GCA_016938515.1 Spirochaetales bacterium
CCGGAGCGCCTTCGCTCTGTTCTGGAAAACCTCGTACGCAACGCGCTGGAGAGCGGAGACAGCACCGACGTAGGCATACAGCTGAGTGCTGATGAGTCATTTGTCCGAATAGACGTGCTAGACAGGGGCGCCGGTCTGGCACCAGAAGCAGCCCTTCGCGCCTTCGACCCGTTTTTTACGACCAAGAGCCGCGGCACGGGAATAGGACTCGCGGTGTGCAAGCGCTTCGTAACGGCAGCTGGTGGCGACATTGCGCTGGAGCCGCGACAAGGTGGAGGCTGCGTAGCCACCGTCACGCTGCCACGCTTGGCGGTGAGTGAGTGAAAGTCCTCATCGTCGACGATGAGCGTAACATACGCGAGTCTTTGCAGCGCATCCTCCAGCTCGACGGCCTCGACGCCGTTACCGCAGGCAACGGGGTTGAAGCTCTGTCCCTGCTGGCTGCTGAACAGTTCGATGTGGTTGTTACCGACCTTAAAATGCCCGTGATGGGTGGACAGGAATTGATGGACAGGATGCGCGACGATGGCCTTCGTTGCCCCGTGATAATGATTTCAGCCCAGGGGGAGATACACGATGCCATAACCGCGCTCAAGTCCGGGGCGATAGACTATCTCATCAAACCTTTTGAACCCGATGATCTCGTGTACAGGATCAAATCCGCAGTCGCCAACAGAAAGCGGGACGACGCGCTCGAGGCTGGCGCCAGGACAGCGCAATCGAGTTCAGGCTTTATCGGGCAGAGTCCCGCGGCCCAGGCTCTCGACCGTCTCGTCAACAAGGTGGCCGGTACCGATGCTACCGTCCTTGTTACCGGAGAGAGTGGCTCGGGCAAGGAGGTTGTAGCGCGAGAAATACACGCTCGTTCACCACGAGCCGCCGAACCATTCGTCGCCGTGAACATAGGAGGTATCCACGAAAACCTCATGGAAAGCGAGCTGTTCGGGCACGAAAAAGGCGCGTTTACGGGTGCCGACGCGCGGAAGACAGGGCTGTTCGAGTTGGCTGGTTCCGGCTCGCTATTCCTCGACGAGATAGGCGAGATGCCGCAACACCTGCAGGTAAAGCTGCTTCGTGTGCTTCAGGAACGGAAGATCAGACGACTTGGCGGCTCGGTTGACGTGCCGGTGTCGGCTCGTATCCTGTCGGCAACCAACCGGGATATCGAAGCGGCGGTGCGCGAAGGGCGGTTCAGGGAAGATTTGTACTACCGCCTCAACGTCGTACGCGTCGACGTACCGCCGCTGCGCGACCGACGTGAAGACATACCGGTACTCGCCGGCTTCCTGCTTGAAAAACTGCGTGGACGTATGGGCCGGCGCGGAGCGGGTCTGTCCCCTGAGGCTCTCGATGTACTCTCCTCGTATTCGTATCCTGGTAACGTGCGTGAACTCGAAAATATGCTGGAACGCGCGCTTATCTACGCCGACGGCGAACGCATCGTGCCCGCTGACCTCGGGCTGCCCAGGCGCGCGTTCCTGGCGCCGTATCTTCCGGAACCCAAAGCTGTCGGCCAGACGCAGGACCCGTCACTCGAGAGTATGGAGCGGCAAGCCATCGAGCGGGCATTGACCACGTGGGGAGGTAATCGTACGAAAGCGGCCCGCGAGTTGGGCATTAGCCGTCGCACAATACTCAACAAGATCAAACGCTGGGGGCTGGATAGCTGAATAGTACGTGGTTTGACCACTCCATTGCCCCACCCAGGCATCGAGGCGTATACTCGCTCCATGATACTGCTGACTACCTCAGCGCATGACCTCGAGCGGGCTGCCGAGGCGATACGCGAAGGATTGCTCGTCGCGATACCCACCGAGACGGTCTACGGGCTCGGCGCCGACGCCTGGAGCAAGGTCGCCCTCGCGCGCGTGTTCGAGGCAAAGCGGCGGCCTAGCTTCGATCCGCTGATCGTCCACGTGGCCGAGCCGGACGCTGCGGACGAGGTCGCCGACGTGTCGGTACCGTACGCAGCTACGCTCGCGGCTCGCTTCTGGCCGGGACCACTGACGATGGTCCTGCCCAAACGCGAGCGTGTACCAGACCTTGCGACGAGCGGCCTCCCGACAGTCGCCGTCCGCTGCCCGGCACATACCTTCGCCAGGCAGATCATCAGGCGCTCGGGTGTGCCTGTCGCCGCGCCGAGTGCCAACCCCTTCGGCTACCTTTCACCAACCCGCGCCGAGCACGTCGTCGCCCAGCTCGGCGACCGCGTCGACTTCATCGTCGACGGCGGCCGCTGCCCCGTCGGTGTCGAGAGCACCGTGCTCGACCTGTCTTCCGACCCGCCGCTCGTACTCAGGCCAGGCGGTCTTCCCGTCGAATTGATAGCCGAAGTGATACCCGGCGTGCGGGTGTTCGACCGTGCGACGACCAGCCCGCGCGCTCCCGGCCAGCTACCGAGCCACTACGCACCGGCACGGCCGCTGTATCTGGTAGAGTCGGCTCGCGTTTCAGACGCCAGACCATCGGGCAGGGCGGCCGTGCTGTGCTTCGGCACGACCTCCGCGCGCGCCGCGCTCGATAGCGGCCGCTGGGCGCGCGTCGTCGACCTGTCACCGGGAGAAGACATGGTCGAAGCGGCTGCCGCCTTGTTCGACATCCTCCACGAGCTCGACGCGGCTGGCTTCGACGAACTGTGGGCCGAGCGGCTACCTGACGACGGGCTCGGCTTGGCGGTCAACGACAGGCTGTACAAGGCATCGGTGAAGTAAACAGTTCATCATCCGCTCATATTCGCATGTGCGATTCCGATAATAAGGATGGAAGCACACGAAAGGAGCGGGTGGCATGGCAGACATCGCGATATCGAACCATATACCGCTGCAATACGCGTACAGCGCCGGCTCAAACGGCCGCATCGCGGTACCCGTCCCCCCTTCGCAACTCCTGTACTCGTACTTCAAGAATGTCGCCGGCACCGCCACGCCCGGCGCGCCTGCCTATTCCCTGGACAAGCTCAAGATCCTCGACACGATAATAGAACGGCTCCGCACTACTAAAAACCAGCCTAAAATCGAACGCGAGTCCAAAGGTCTTACCGACGAGCGCATCGACGCCCTCATCCAGCACTACGGCGACCAATTGCACGCCGCTCTCGCGTCCACTGCGTCTCCCTATAAGAAACCCCTCGGTGTTGTTCCCGGCATGTTAATTTCTGTAGCCGCCTAAAAGCCCCACCAAGAATCGGATTATGGGTGGGGAGCTTCACCTATCAGCCAGGCAAAATAACTCCGCAGGTCGAGGTCACCGTACAAAGCGGCGTACGACAGGGCGGCGGTGGCAACGTTGCGGCCGTACTGACGCGTCTCGGCGTATGACAGCGCTTCAAGGAGCAGGTCGAGCGGCAGGGCGCCGTACTCGGCTTCCCAGCGTCTGAACCTCGTCGGGCCTCCGTTGTACGAGAACACCGCCGGCAAAACCCTGCCATCGACTCCGGCCATGATGCGCGCCAGGTACGAGGCGCCTATCATCACATTGTCGCCAGGGTCCCGTATGGACCAGTCATCCAGCTTCAGCCGGCCAGCCATCTCTTCGGCGGTTGCGGGCATCAATTGCGTGAGGCCAACCGCGCCGGAGCGTGAAACGACGTTCGGGTCAAATGCGCTTTCAGAGCGAGCCAATCCGTAGAGCAGGAACTCGTCCAGCCTGGTCGCAAGCGAAGCAGAGCTGAATACATCTCGGTACGGGCGCGGCCAGTACAGCTCGGCGTCTTCCCTGGCAGGAGTAAACGCGGCCTTCCAGAACAGCGTCGCGATAAGGCGATACGACTGACTATAGCGCCCCTGATCTCTCAGCGTCGTAGCCACCGCTCGTATGGTATCCCAGGCCAGAGTGTTGAACTCGGCTCCCAGTTCTTCCCTCACGCGCGCACCCAGCCCAAACCGGGCTAGCTGCAGCGCGTATTCATCCGCGCCCACCACGTGCGGATCGGCTGCCGTGGTTTTTTCTTCTGCTTCTCCTGTCTGTGCCATAGGAACCGGTATCTTCTGTTCTATAAGCTCTGGCCCGGGGACTCCTGAGTCCAGCGCGTAAAAGAGCGGCTCGCCCAGGCGGTAAGCCGCAGCGAGCCGGTACCACCCATCCGATCGCTGATCCCAGGCAGCAACAAGGCGACTTTCTACGTACTCACCCACGTCCTTATAGGCTGCTCCGAACGCAGCGCGTAGCTGGGTGCCCGTGATAATCCCCGTCTGCGTTGCCCGGGCGCACAGGTACGCCAGCCGCGCAGCGTCTCGTGATGTAGTACGACCACGCGTAGCTGCGTCCAGAGCTACCAGCGTAGCTCCGTCCCTGGCTACGAGGGCTTCCCGCGATATTTGTTCGATGAGGTCGGCGAAGTACGCAGGGTTGCGGCTCGATGAAAGCGCGGAGCCGAGGGCTACAACGGCTTTGGCGGTGGACCGCCGCAGCGTGCTGTCAACCGCGTACCAGGAAGCAGCATCCCGTTCTGGCGGGGTAGCCGCGACGCTGGCCGCTTTGGCAAAAGCCGACTCCGCATCCCCCCAGTTTTCTGCTTCCCGCAGGAACCTGCCGTGCCAGAACCGCTCAAAGTACTCGCGGGAGGGGTACACACTCCAGTCCCCCAGCTTGACTATGTACGAGAATACCTCCGCGCCTTCGTCCCGGGACGCTGCCATCAGACAGCGAGCCGCGTCTGAAGCAACCGCTGGAGGGACAGTGCGCAGCAGCCGTATCCAGTCTTTAGGTGCCAGAGGCAGCGTCTCTGCGGCTACCTCTGAGCCAGACGCATCCGGCGTAGCCGTCGTCGGTATGTTCGTGGTTGGCAAGACACGTGCGGTTACTGCTACATGGTTCTCCACATCGAGCGCGTATCGGCGAAAGGCGACCACCGCGGGCCCATACTCCCGTACCCCTGCGAGCGCCCGGGCTTCGGCTAGCTGAAATGTACCCACACCTACGGCCTTGATCGCGCCCGAGCTTGCGTCGGCTCCAGACCTGGTTATGAGCGCTACAGCGTCAGCGAGAGCCTGATACGTCGCCAATGAGCCTGGAGCGCGCACCAAAGCAGCGAAATCATCCGTCCAGCGACCACGCCCCCCCAGAAATGCCGACCGCAGGGACAGTGCTGCGAGTGGCACTTCGTCCCTCGCCGCTTCGGCAGGAAATTCTGCCCTCAGCGCCTCCAGTGCTAGAGCCGCCCCGGCGTGGTCGTTTGTCAGCGAAAGTCCGATGGCTGACAGGTAAGCCCGACGATACGGGGAAAGAGTAGCTCCGCCTCCCGACGCGCACAGTTGAATGAGACCATCACCGTCATTCGCCGCCACGAGTGCTTCTGACAGGAGCGCTACCGCTCGTTCACGATACCGACCGCTCTCCCGTTGAGCCGCCTCTGTCAGCAGTATTCTGGCCAGCTCCTCATCACCTCTGCTCTGCGCCGACATGCCTATAAATAGTAGAGAGCCGGGGCCCAACGTCATCAGCGCTTCGAAGTCTATGTGTTTGTCAGCGCGTATGGGTAAGGGTTCATCACCAGCCAGGATGTGTATCCACTCGGCTTCGTCGAGGCCGTGGATCGATGAACCCACGCAAGAAGGGGTGAAGATCGTGATGGCGATGATCAAGAGTGCTGTGATCCTGGTTCTCATGCGTACTCCTGGGCGTATAGTACCGGAGGAGCCGGGAAGAGGCTAGGAGATTGTACCCAGGTATGAAGTGAACCCGAAGATCTGCAGTCAATGGATGAACTACATGGACAATGTCCACGGCATAGTACTTTTGTTCGGTTTATCCGGCACCAAAGTATTCTATTAAATCCAATATGTTAAATATATCGTTTCCAGTCGATGTCTAAGGCTAATCCATCGACGGGAAAACCGAGGTTCTGAGAATGCGCACTACGAGAGCGACAATCGGCTTCTTGCTCATCATGGCTGTTCTCATGCCGCTTGCGGCCCAGACGACAAACATCGTCTCGGTTGGGGAATACGTGGTGGCCGAAGGGGATTCCATGTACTGGATATCCCTTGCCGTGTACTCGGATGCGGAGCGGCTCGATGGTGCGCATTGGCTGTCGATTTTC
>JAFGUM010000565.1 GCA_016938515.1 Spirochaetales bacterium
ATCGTGTCGTTGCTGTGCGTGCTGGCCGTTGCGGCGGCCACATCGTGCTCCAAGCTTGAAGGCTGGGGGCTGGTGCTTTGGCCACCCGAAGGCTCGGCCATCGAGTACGGCGCCGTCGTGCCTGTACACTTCAAGTCCAACATAACCCGAACCTACGCGGTGGGCGTTGCCGAAAGCGATGCCAAGGAAGAGCTGGAACTGTGGCGCCTCGAACTATACTCGAACCGCAAAAAAGCAGAAGCCGCCGCAACCTCGTACGGAGAACTGCTACCACTCTTTGGCGTGTCATCCCGAGATGGGCTTCTGCTACGCGAAAAACCGGACAACGTATCGGATCAGGTGTACCGTCTCAGGCTCGGGCAACCCGTCAAGTTGCTGCGCAAGGTAGACGGCGCGCTCGTGGAAACTGGCGGCGTCCCACTGGAAGGCTCGTGGTACCTGGCTCTGGCAGACGATGGCACGTCCGGCTACGTATTCTCAAACCAGCTTGAACTGTGGAACGCGCTGGAAGGCCCCATGCCAGACCTGCGCGCGGAAGCGCCCGCTACCGACTCGTCGCTGTCAGCGCTCTTTGATACGACCTGGCGCCCCGACTATTTTGACACGATGATAGCATCCGGCCTGCTCGACCTCTACGCCTACCAGCCGCGCTACGGCCTGTTCGCGGATCCGATGCGCAAGCAGATCCGGGTCGAGCGACCCGATTTTTCAAAAGTATACCGCTACGACACCATTGAAAGACGCGAAGACGGCTCCTACCTCGTGCAACCCGGTAACGCGACTTTCTATTTTACCAAGGCTGGCGCGCTCGTATTCACGCCGCAGGAGGCTGATGTGTCGGCCAGCGTAATAGCCAGGGTCAAGGATGAACGGGGAGATGACGCCGTTATCTCGTTCGGATTCGTCAGGCACGACAAGGACGTCCACAACGAGGTAGCCGCGGAGGAGCGCAGGCGGCTGTCCAGGCTATCGGCATTCGTCGCCGGTGGAGAGCGCTTTGAGAGCGAAGCCTACGGCGTGCTCATCATTACCAGGTCTACCCGCTTTACCTGGGTCGCCTACGGGGCGTTGACGCCGGATATCATACCAGAGGGTTCGGGAGAAACCGGCTCCATATCGATGGATCTGTACCTGTCGCCAGAACTCGCGGGCTCGTGGCAGGGCGCTTTCAGCCTGCGCTTCGATGGCGGAGAGCTTCCTGTCGTTCGATTCGCGTACCGTCTGGAGGGCGACGACCTCGTGCTGGCCCACCTGACGCCACAGCTGATACACAATGCTGTCGTGTCAGCCCCGGGCGGCCTTGAACCGGTCGCGACGTTTACGAGATACAAATAGCCGTGGCCTTCGTTCAGTTTACCGGCGTATCACTGGCCTTCGGCGCCCGTGACATACTGCAAAGCGCCGCGCTGTACATGGCCGACGGCACCAAGGCGGCGCTCGCCGGACCCAACGGCGCGGGCAAAACCACGCTGCTGCGTATCGTGGCGGGATCGCTGGCGCCGGACTCGGGCGAGCGCGCCGTGCAGAAAGGCACGCGCGTCTCGTACCTGCCGCAATCGGGCGCGGCGTTCTCTGGCTGCACCGTCTTCGAAGAAACCGAGAAGGCTTACGGTGCGGTCGAAGCCCTCGTCGCGGAGCGTGATGGCGTAGGTACGCTGCTTGAATCCTCAAAAGAAGGCGACGACGACCTCGAAGCGCTCCTGGACTCCTACCACCACCTCGACGAGACAATAGAAGGCTCCGGCTACTGGCGACGAGCCGACCGCATACGCGAGGTGCTCGAAGGCCTCGGCTTCAAGCCCGGTGATGCGGAACGGCAGGTGGAAGAGCTTTCCGGCGGCTGGCAGATGCGCGTCGCTCTGGCCAAGGTCATCCTGGAAAATCCTGACATCATGCTACTCGATGAGCCCACCAACTACCTGGACCTGGAAGCCCGCG
>JAFGUM010000102.1 GCA_016938515.1 Spirochaetales bacterium
CCGTGGCCACATTCGTCAAAAAATTCGCGCAAAAAAAGACAAATGCAGAACAAGATGAACAAGATTGAAGAAGATAAACAAGATGGAGCTCAAGGAATCATATTCCTATTACTTCTCCCCAATAGTCTTCTCCTTCTTCCCTCATCTTCTCCGTGCCTCCGTGTCTCCGTGGCCCAATTGTCTTCTCTTTCCTGTCTCTTATCCTCTTATCCTCTTCGTTAATCTTTTACTATCTCCGTGCCTCCGTGGCCCAATTGTCTACTCGTTCTTTTTATTGATCTTCTCTATGCCCTTGTGTTGCAGGCGGTATTGTATCATGGAATCCGCTACCCCGCGACCGGGCGCATTGACTCCCCGGTGCGCGTACGCGAAACTTGGTCTGCCGGGCGGGATCGATTCCGCCGTGGTCTGGAGGCGTGCGTGGGTGACAAAAGCGTTATCAAGAAGAAGGACTATCTGGAAGAGCTGGAAAAACTGACAGTAGAGCTCGTCAAACTGCAGGAATGGGTTAAAGCCAAGGGTCTTCGCGTCGTCGTTTTGTTCGAGGGACGCGACGCGGCTGGCAAGGGTGGCGTAATAAAGGCGCTGACGGCAGGGCTCAACCCGCGCTACGCCCGCATCGTCGCCCTGGCCGCTCCTACCGAGAAGGAGCGAACGCAGTGGTATTTCCAGCGCTACGTCGCGCAGCTCCCCTCTGGCGGGGAGATGGTCTTTTTCGACCGTAGCTGGTACAACCGGGCGGGTGTCGAGCGGGTGATGGGCTTCTGCACCGACGATGAGTACGACTACTTTGCCCGTACCGTACCCGGGTTCGAGCGCATGCTGCAGGATGCCGGCATCATACTCATCAAGTACTGGTTCAGCGTCAGCGATGAGGCACAGGAAGATCGATTCAAGGACAGGCTCAAGGATCCGGCCAAGCGGTGGAAGCTGTCTCCCATGGACATGACGGCCAGAAGCCGCTGGATAGAGTATTCAAAGGCCAAAGACGCGATGTTTGGCTTTTCCGACCTTCCGGATTCGCCGTGGAACGTCGTAGATGCCGACGACAAGCACTGCGCCAGGCTCAACGTCATACAACACCTGCTGTCCAGCATCCCGTATGAAGACCTGACGCCCGAACCAATAGAGCTGCCGCCACGGCAGAAAGCAAAAGGATACGCCAGGCCGCCGATAGACAGCCAGCGCTGGATACCGCGTGTCTATCCAAGGGAGAAAAAGGCCAAGAAGAAGTAGCACCGACGCTATCGGTGCCAATCGGGCTACGCGCTATAAGGTAATCTCAAACAGGCGACGCGGCCTGCCAGCATGGCGCTTGCTCTCGTGGCCGACGATCGTGGCCAGTCCAGAGTCGCTCAGATCCTGGAGTATTCTCCTGGCGCTCCTGGGGCTAATATTGAGGCCTGAGGCGAACTCGTCTACGTCGAAGCGTCTCTTGCCGGCGCGCCGCACCATGGAACGGATCTTGGACAGATGCGCCGCGCTCATACCGGTCGCTGCGGCGGCTTCGACGAGTAAAGCGTCCGTTTCGGCAATATTGTACGATGACGCGGCGGCATTCGAGAGCGGCCCTTTGATTTCCCCGTCGACATCCACGGAGAACACGCATGATCCCGTCGACGCGGATGATCTGTCCAGGGCTTTTCGCGCGTTGGCTTCGGCGTTGTACGCCGTCGTACCGTACCCCAGGCCAGCGTAGAACGCTATGCCCGCCCGCTCCGCTGCCGAGTTCAGCGTGGCGATCCAGTACGGTTCCTCTGTAGATCCTCTCGTCGTGAACACGAGATACTCGTCGTGGCCGTAAGGGAACAGCGAACCGAATACACCCCTGGCGTAGTCTATCAGAAAGCCTTCGAACGTGTTTCTAACGCGCAGGTAGTCGTATTCCATGGACACCGACGCCGATACGGGCCTCAGGCGCAGTATCAGCACGGCGAGCTGGTATGCTTTGAGGCGGTTGTTCTGTCCGATGTACGCGGCTTTTTCCAGGTACTCGCGTATCGTGTACCGGGTTGGGTAGATGCGCTTGCACGGCACGTGGTGCTCCATGAGCAGTTCAACAGTTCGGCTCAGGCCGGTAAACGCCAGGTCGGTGCGGCCTTCCCGGTACAGCTTCTCATGCGCACTCGCCAGATCCTCGTACGAAGCAGTTTCCCAGTGTTCTACGATCTCTACCGTTTCAAACTGGAATCCCAGCTCCTCGGCTACCTCGGCTACGTCCCGGGCGGCGAACGAGTCAATGCTGATGCGATTGAACGGCAGACCTTTTTCCCGCATCTCCCACAATGGCTGGGCCAGGCTCATACCAAGGCGGGGCAGGTACAGTAGCGGCTTGGTAGTCACGCCCGCGAGGGCGGCGATGCGGTACGGCACGATACCAGAAAACAGGATCACGTCTACGTCTGGATCGAGCTCGGCGGCCAGGCGGGGACTCTCTTCCTTGGCACGATACACGCGGGGCACCAAGATGGCGCTGTCACGGATCCTGTCAGCTGACTGCTGGATTCTGTCGAGAGAGTCTGCCGGGCCGACGAGCCCGATTCGTACCTTCATTATACTATCCGATCAACGCTTCGATAGACGCTCCGTCATCAACGCGAGGGTCGCCGCGCCAAATGGCATGTCGTCTTCGCGAATATCGAATCTGGCCGCGTGGTGCGCGTCGGCCAGCGTCGTCCCGAAGATGACGTACAGCGCCTTGCCCCCATGCTTCGTAACGCGGTTCATCATGAAGCTATAGTCTTCGCTTCCGCCAAGCGGCAACGGTGTTTCTACCACCCGAGTGTACCCTGCTTCGCGGGCGCAATCAACGGCCAGCGCCATCAGTTCGGGGTCGCTCTCGGCACCCGAAGCCTCGCCCATGCGCACCACGCTGACGGTGACGCCGTACGCGGCTCCCATGCTCTCGGCTATGCGGATGGCTTCTGCTGCCATGTACTCGTTGAGCTCTGTGCTCTCGCCTCGCGTCTCGATGACGAGGAGGGCTTTCTCGGGGATGACGTTTCTGCCCGAACCCGCTTCCATCCTCCCCACGTTGATGCGCGTCGCTCCGCCTGAGTGCCGGGGAATGCCCTGCAGGTGCAACGCCGTCGACGCGGCTGCCAGGAGGGCGCTCCGGCCTAGCTCGGGGTTTGCGCCGGCGTGCGCGGCGCGGCCGGTGAAGTGGAAATCGAGCTTGGTCGTAGATAAAAAGCCGCCAACGCCGCTGTAAAAGGTTCCGGAGCCGTTGGGTATCAGCCCTATGTGGCCTGCGATCATGTAGTCGATGTCGTCGAGGAATCCGCTCTCGGCTATGCTGCGGGCCCCCCGTACGCCCTCTTCCGCCGGCTGGAACACC
>JAFGUM010000012.1 GCA_016938515.1 Spirochaetales bacterium
ACCTTTGAGGTAGCCCTTGATCTGGTACACCGGGGGGCCGACCCGGCCGCCATTCACAGAGCCTTGTACGAGTCAGCCTCTACCAGCGTCCTGCTGTTGCGTAAGGCCGTGCTTTCAACGCTTGAGCTACACGCCGAAAACCGCATCGCAATACAGCACATGACCAGAGAAATGCTCGCTGATACCGGTTCTACTTCACAGGACTCTGAAGGGCTCATCAACGTACCTTTGCAAGCTGCCGATGTTGCTGTATCGGTCTTCCTGAAAGAAAATGAGGAGGGTTTGCTGCGGTGTTCCCTGCGGGCAAAAGGTGGCGTCAACGTTGCGCAGATAGCCCAAAGTTTTGGTGGCGGTGGGCACAGAAGCGCAGCGGGCTTCAAGTCTCCTTTTCCTCTTGAAACGATTAAATCCAGGGTGCTGGAACTGCTAAAATCTGCGTTACCTGACCGTTGATACCCGCGACCAGGCGATGCCACTACAAGAAACCGGAAACAACGAATGAAACGTCTAACACACACGCTGTTCATACTGTCAATAGTCATAACACTTGCCGTCATAGCGTTTTTTTTGATACGTAACGGCGCCACGCAAACATCGACGGGAGAACCTGTCCGGCTCAGGTCGATTGAAGCAGGATCGTCAGCTGATGCCCCAGACCAGGTCGAGGATGCTCTAGCGAATCTGCGCAAGTCCAGTTCGATAGATCTAGAGCCTAATGAGACCCTCATAGATCTGTACACAGCGAGCATTGATTTTGACGACGAGGAAGAGCAGATACTGGTGGTAAGAGATTCAGATGATCCGGATGGCGCGCTGGGTATTGTCATAGCGGATTATTCAAGTGTCCAGAAACGATGGTCGCGTTCCTGGAAGGGATCAACCCTTGTAAGCAAGATCAAAACCTTTCAGGTGAGCGTGAATGACCTGATAGGCGACCACAACGTTACCATTGTCTGCTCCGGTATGAACGATGCCAACGAGCAAACCATGACAATTTTCTGGCAAGCGGACGCGCCCAGCCAGGAGTCGGATTCCCTCTTTGCAAAAATCTTTGAACAATCTGGATCAGCGGTACTGGTAGAAAGCGTGGAAAGACCCGACAGCTACAAACTGGGACAATCCAACGCAGATAGCTGGCCCGTGTCGGTATGGCGTGCGGACCTTGATTCAGGTAATTACCTTGATCAGATAAAAGAGACCTGGCGCTGGAACTACGCAGAAAAGATGTATTCATTGTCATCTACAGAGCGCATTCCTGGAGCGAGCATAGCCCGAAAGATGGCTGAGTCCATACTGGACGGGTCTGCTGCCACCTTCGAATCTTTTCTGGATGGAACCTGGTACAAAGATAGCTATGATCCACTTTCGCCCAGCGCACTTTTTATAACATTTCAGGCACGGGAAGGCACCGTGCTTTTTTCCGGAGACAATCTCATAGAAGTATATGAATGGGAAAATTCCAATTCTACCAGGTATGGCCTGTACATCGCGTCCCGCAACCAATCTGTCCGCAATCTGCGACGCCTCATGGATATCGAGCTGGCGTCTACAGACTCGGTAAACGTTCGCGTATTCCAGGATTACCGCATCAAAGCCGACATTGCAGGCAAGTGGGATGGTAGATACAGGCGACTAAGCTCTGAAATAGCAAAATCGTTCCGAAAACAACCATCAACGGCCAGCCCATCCTCACTTGAACTGAGAGGTGAATACGAGTCAGACGATGGAACTATACTTTCGTTTACCGGAGACAGGTACGAGTACACTGGCAGCTCATACAGCGAGCGTGGCATCTTTACCGTATTTGAATTATCGGGAGCGACCATCCTCGACGCGCGGATCACTGAAGATGACAGCGGCACATCAGTCAGAAAATCGTGGATAGTTACCGTCGAGACATCAACGAGTGCCGGTGATACAGGCGTACAAACGATCGAGCTGCAGGAAGCGCGCATTGGCATGCAAGGCATTGAGCCAGTGCAGGTGCCCCCGGTGCTATACCGAAAACGCGAGTAGCACCAGCCGTGCTACTGCTCTGATTCGATACGCCACGCTTCATATCCAGCATCTTTGAGCGTCAGAATCATTGTGCGGGCGCTAGCTTCGTCACTCGCCCGTACTAACACAATGTGTATACCGGTGCTTTTCTTGTAGATGGTATACGCAAGCAACCCGAGTTTTTTCAGCTTGCCAACCATGATGGCTGCATTGGCTTCATCTCTGAAAGCGCCAACCTGGTATGTGATAGCCACAGAGCCACTGTCCGACGGGATAGTCTGGTCGCTGGTGGCAGGTGCCGTAGATTCTGCCGGTTTTGCAGGCGGGTCTCCCGGGATGCTCGCTATGGTAGACGCCATCAGCAAACGCAACGACGGATGATTTCCAGCATCACCCTGCCAGAGTGCCGGGAAGCGTTCTTCGAGCATGCGTTCATACCGTACGGTATCGTCTCCATCAGCGGAAGCGCGTGCCAGGCTGAGCGCGGAAAACAAGATGCGCTCGTCTGTAGCCAGAAGCAACTCACGCGCCGCTTTGTGCGCACCGTCCCGATCACCAAGCGCCAAGGCGGCCCAACCGCCGATAAGTCCGGCGAGCGATGTGTTCTTGCTGCTGGCTCCGGCAAACGTAGCGGCTTTTGCCAGCACGGCTGCCGCCGCTGAGTCGCCTTCAAGAAGCCTGCACGCGGCGGCTGACACGATCGCATCGCCGTCTACCAATCCTGCAACCGCCCTGGCCGCCGCTTCCCACGCGTCGGCTGCAAGATCGTAGCGCCCGGTGAGCTCGAGCAGCGTGGCTTGCTCGTAGAGCAAGAGTCGGCGTTGCTCCCCCGTCGCTGCGTGCGATGCCGTGGCACCGAGTAGCCATATGGCGTCGGAGACGGAATCAAAACCCCTGGCGGCTTCAAGGACCAGCGAAGCAAAATCAACCGATGCCGCTTCTCCTACAAGGCGTTGGTAGCTTTCCTTGGCCGTAGCTCCCTGTGCTGGTGCGGCAAACGTCGACACTAGTGCGAAAAACGCCGCCATCAGGCCAATTCTGGTTTTCATACGACGCCCGTATCGCTACCTACACCCAGATCACTGCTCGCCGTCTGGCTTTGCGCGAGGGTTATTGCCACTGCCTGGAAGAGGCTGATTTTCAGGTGACGAGGTAGACGATGCTCCCCGCGTTTTTCCGAGTTTCAGGCCTTTTCTTCCCACAGTTATGATCAGCGCGGACAGAAGTCCCAACACGTACGTAGCCAGTATGGTGATAACAACCGGAACGCCTTCAAACGTTACGAAGACGAGCGAAATATCACAGTTGTTTTCGATGTTGAATCCAACGAAGATAAGAATGAGAGCCACCGCACCAATAAACAGAACGAGCTTCCATGGCATTAGAATACCTCCTCTGCCTTGAACGTGTTACCACGCACAGACACCAGCCTGACCCGGGCAAACGAGCCCACGCGTTCAGGGCCGGCATTGAATACAACCATCATATCCTGATCGCTTCGCGCCAGCACTTCTTCTGGGCTTTTCTTTGATACATCCTCAACGAGTACATCTACCGTAGCGCCCAGCATTCCCCGCATCATGTCGCGCGTGATTTGTCGCTGCAGCGCGATAACACGAGCCAGCCGCTCCTTTTTTACTCGCTCGGGCACCTGATCAGCGTACGTCGCCGCCGGGGTGCCTTCACGCGGGTTGTAGTAGTACATGAAGGCGTACGCAAACCCTATGGTTCTCATGAGCTCCAGCGTTGCGTCGATGTCCTCTTCTGTCTCCCCGGGGAACCCAACCAGAATATCGGTTGAAAGCGTTACACCCGGTATACTCGTTCGTATTCTATCGGCGAGATTACGGTAATCATCACTGGTATACCCCCGATTCATCGCGGCCAAGATGCGATCAGAACCGTGCTGCACACACAAGTGTATGTGTCTGGCAAATATATCATCAGCGGCCATCACTCGTATGGTATCGTTTGACAAGTCTTTAGGATGACTGGAAACAAAACGAAGTCTGCTGATCCCGGCACTCCTGGCGGTTTTGGCAACTCGCGCAAGCAGCTTCGAAAAATCCAGGTCATCCTCAGAGTCAGTCCAGTGGTACGAGTTGACGTTTTGGCCAAGAAGCGTAACCTCTCTAACGCCCGCCTCCGCAAACGAAGCGAGCTCGGCATCGATGGCATCCGGATCCCTGGATATTTCCCGCCCCCGTACGTACGGGACGATGCAATATGTGCAAAAATTATTACATCCATGCATAATGGGAACAAAAGCGGTAAAAGCGCCAGGTTCAAGGTGTGAAGGCGCAAAAATATACTCGGGCGTTTCCTCTATGGTTTCCAGTCGAATGCCCGCTTCTATTGCGTCAAGAAGGACGCCAAATGATGACTTTTGGAAATTGCCCAGAACGTAATCCACACCGGGAGCTTTTTCACGCATACTGTCATGAAGTCTTTCCGCCATGCACCCGGTTACGATCAATACGAACGACTTCTGTTTTTTCAGAGCCGCATAATGGGCAATACGTCCCCATGCCCGGTTCTCCGCGGTAATACGAACCGAGCAGGTATTGATGAGCACAACATCAGCCTGTACGTAGTCATTTACTCGCGACCAGCCTCGATCTGCCAATGTCGTTTCCAGCGCAGACGATTCCGCCTTGTTCATCTGACAGCCGTACGTCTCAATCAGGTAGTTCATAGTCTCCCACACAAGAACAAGGCGGCCGCGAGTACACGCGAGCCGCCCGTTGATAACGAAATGTAGCTGGCTGGCAGAAGGTCAAGAGCGGGACTTGAGCCCCCGCGCAAATTTAAACAGATTGAACACACCGTATCCTATCATACCAAAACCGGCTATTCCAAGAATAAATCCCGTAAACCCCTTGAGCAGGAAAGAAGCCAGTCCCAGCACCCCAGCCCCCATCAGCAATGCTCCGGTAGTCTTATCGGTTCTGTTTTTCCCCACGAGCCCCATTATGCCCAGTACTACGAGGCCTCCCCCCAGAATCCAGCCTACTACAGGGATATTGAGCAGGGAATTGAACAGCAAAAGTCCTATTCCCGCACCCGTCGACACTACCCCATGCATGCCGTTTTTCCGCACCTCTCCGCTGTCAGTGGGATAATTATCACTCATAGAAATCTCCTTTCAGGCCGCTGATACCTATACCGCCTCCAGATGGCAAACGGTCGTTATTTAAAACATTCAGCGCCAGTGCAGAATATAGCCAAAAGAACCTCGCCGGTAAAGAATGAGCGGCAATGAATTCTGCTCATCCCGCAGGAGCCACCACAGCCGCATCGTACTCGACGCACGCGTACGCTGAATGATTATGGATGCTCTCGAAATTTTCCGCTTCGACGCTGAACCGGGGAAACGATCCGATGCCAAGAAGACCAACGTAGACTTCCCGTACCACGTCCTCTACGAACATGGGTTTGTCAAACGAGTGCTCGGTAACATACTTCTCATCCTCCCGCTTCAGGAGGGTATAGACATCGCTCGAGGCGGCTTTCTCGACTATGGATACGAGATCCTCTATCCAGAAAAATGGACCTAACTTTACGCGAGCCTTGACGAGGCCCCTCTGATTATGCGCTCCGTAATCACTGATGGCCTTGGAGCAGGGACACACCGTCTGGACGGGCACCGCCACCGACACCCAGAATTCCCTTTCGGAACCAGATACGTGACCTTCATACGAGCAGTCATAACTCATCATACCCTTTTGCCCCGATACCGGCGCTGATTTTTCTATAAAATACGGAAAATGAACGTCTGCAAAAGCTTTCTCAGCGTCCAGGTTGCTGCGTAGTTCGTCCAGCATTGCCAAAAACCTTGGCATGGACAGGTCTCGGCGATGCTCGTTGAACACCTCTATGAACCTGCTCATGTGAGTGCCCTTGAAATCATGCGGCAGATCAACGTACAGGTTCACAGTAGCGGTGGTATGCTGAATGGTGTTGGCACGATCAAGAACAGTTATGGGATACCGGACTCCCTTGACCCCGACCTTCTTGATCGGAATTCTGCGGTCATCCCGCATACTCTGTACATCTACCATAACAGGACAAGCCAAGGAGGAGTCCGGGTTCACATCGACGCCTTCTCGGCAGACTCCACCGTGTTGAACATCAGCATGGTAATGGTCATCGGTCCTACCCCGCCTGGCACTGGAGTAATAGACCCTGCAACCTCGCTTACAGCGTTGAAATCTACGTCACCAACCAGACGCCACCCCTTGGACTTTGTCGCGTCATCCACCCTATTCACCCCAACGTCTATGACGCAGGCGCCGGGTTTGACCATATCAGCTTTGATGAGCTCGGGAACGCCGGCGCACGCTATCAGTATGTCGGCTTTCCTTGTGTGATCCGCCATATCTTTTGTGCCGGTATGGCAAATGGTAACGGTTGCGTTTATCGATTTTCTGATGAGAAGGTTGGCGAGCGGTTTCCCTACAATATTTGAACGGCCTACGATTACCGCGTGGGCTCCTTTGGTCTGTACTCCTGCCGTTTCTATCAATTTTATTACTCCGTGTGGAGTACACGGCAGAAAACACGGCTCGCCAATGACCATGCGTCCAATATTTACCGGAGTAAAGCCGTCAACGTCCTTGTCAGGTGAGATAGCCTCTATGACGCGCGATTCGGAAATGCCCTTGGGTAGCGGCAACTGGACGAGTATGCCGTGTACTGTTGGATCGGCATTGAAAGCCCGTACCGTTTCTACTATCTCGTTCTCCGTTGCGCTCGCGGGAAGACGTTTTTCAAAGCTATTCATTCCCAGCTCAGCACAGGCTTTTTCCTTGGCCGTAACGTATGAAACGCTGGCGGGATCCTCGCCAACGAGGAGTACCGCGAGCCCCGGTACAACTCCGCGCGCGGCCAGAGCCTCTACCCGGGGCCTGAGCCCTGCCCGCACTTCTTCCGCCAGTTTCTTGCCATCGAGCAACGTAGCCATGGTGCCTCCTTGAATTGCCTGTTCACGCCATGAAAGTTACTCCCGATACTATCTGAAACTGTTCATTCGGACAAGCAAGATTCAGCATGATACATAGTAGAGTCTATATATTTTCTAACCCGATGAGCTCCGGCTTCAAAATCACCGGGCTCTAGAATAAGGCTCAAGGCCAGGTACCCGTCACGCTCCATGTCGAAGAAGTATCCCGGCTGAACTACGATACGTTCCTCGCGGAGCAATCCCAGCACGGTTTGTTCTTCGGGTTCGTTTCTCGGGTACTCGAGCAGAGCAGTCCAGCCACCTTCGCATCTGAGCACCCTGTAGGGAGATCCCGGCTCTTCGAAAACCCGACGCGCATACGCCAGATTTTTGGTCATGCGGCGCTGGACTCTGCGTACGAAAGCGTCAGAGCGACCCAGTAGTCCTGACAATGACGTCATGATAGGGGCGCTCGCGGACAGGTACGCGTCAGATATTACTTCCAGCCTACGTGCTGCCTCTCGCGCTTCCGCAACCGGCCCGGAAACGCGCAGCCAGCCAAGTTTGACCTGGGGCAAGCACAACAGCTTTGAAAGACCGTCAAGCGAGAACGTCAGGCATCCCGATTCTCCGGCAAATCGAGAATGAGCCTGTTCCGCTTCGAGCGCGTACGGGAAAAACACCTCATCCGCTATGAGCGCCATCCCCAGTTCCGCACAGATAGACACTACCGCCTGGTGTTCATCCGAAGACAGGTAGGAGCCTGTGGGGTTGTTGGGATTGATGACGACCAACGCGCGCGCCTGAGACCGTTGCGCTACTCTACGGAGATCATCCATATCGATTCGCCAGCCCGCGGGGTGGGTATACTCGATTCGATACGATTCTGCCCGAACGCAATCCAGCCCGGCAAGATGCTCAAAAAGAGGGTAACCCGGCCGAGGTACCAGAACCGCGTCACCCGCGTCACACACGAGCTTGAACAGCAACGAGTAGGATTCAGAACTACTGGCGGTGATGAAGTAGTCGTCGGGATCACCACCAAATTTCCCCGACAGCGCCTGTCGGGCGGCCAGGAGTCCTCGTGGATCAGGCTCGTATCGTTGCCATGAACCGTAACCCGGTATTCCGATGGAGCCTTCTCCAGCCCCATCGGAATCGCTACATGGTAACAGCCCTGCCCTTGTAGGATTGCTGTCTGAGAGGTTTAGTATCGAAGCTCCCTGTGCTGACAATTCTGCTACCAACGAAGCTATCGCGTTTGGCTCTGTCTGCGGCGCTATCCGCGAGGAGAATTTCATGAGTAATCGTACCAAGGATAAGATACGAGCAACAAGGTAGCATCAATCCTGGCTCAGCGCCCATACGCGGAACCGTATACAAAATCATTGGCATCATAGAGCGTGCCGCTGATCGAGTATCCCCTGTACAAACCCCAGGTCTGCAGCAGCGTCAGCATTGTATCCTTGGGCTGCGCTCCTACCGATACGAAACACCCATCACTTGAACCGTACCCCGTAACGTGGGTGAGCCATCGAGGCCCTCCCTGATGCATAGCTCCTTCTCCTGTTGGCAGTATTCTTTCCCCCGATATGGTCTCTGTATCGGACAGGATAAGCACATCCCCCCACTCGGCAAACGAACCGTGCTGCGACCATCTCAGGTTGAGGGGGCCACGCGCTACCGTATTGCCCTGTAACGCCAAACCAGAAGGTAGCTTGTAGGGCTGATCAGCACCGATGGGGTTGCCCGCTAAATCTGGCTGACCATACGAGTTATCTACTGAGTTCCAGGCTCCGTCTGCCACGATTGTCGCTATCTGTTCACCAGAATCCACATCCCACTTGGTAAACGACAAACGAGTATTTCCTGTTCCTACCGGGCTCTTCTGGCCATCCTTCCAGACGTCGTACGCGCCTTCGTATCGTTCCAGCTCTGTCGTTATGGAGTATCGCTCGTACGCTGACTCGCCGAGTTGGCGAATGGCGGCGCTGCCGTTCAAAAAGCCATCAGTAAGGGATATTCCTGCGCCAGTTCCCAGCCAGGCTCCCGCTCCGTCAGCGCTTTCACCGTCCCATGCTACGCCAGCGCGTTTCATGATCGACTCGCCCATCAGTCGATCTCGCGCTACACCGCCAGCCATGGCTATGACGCTTTCTGCTTCTCCAGGGTTATGCCTGATGATCTTTATATCAGTGTAGTCAAGGCCAAGCACGTCGTGCAGCGTCTGATCGTCGTACAGCGATACGTCGGCAACAGAGCCGCCGAACAGCTCGAGAGCCCGTGCCTCACCAAGGTAATGAACCAAAGCTGCCGCCACGGACCGTTCCTTCTCGCTACCTTCAACCAGTTTCCAGCCTGTGGAGCCATCATCATTGGTTATTTCTGCCAGCAACCGTGCCCGCCCATCATTGATGAGCTTACCGTCCTTGGTAAGCTTCCAGTAATCATCTGAAGAGTCGTACTTGCCAAGCAGATTCGCGATCTGTTGCTGATCGCCTCCGCTGGCAGCCGCTCTCAGCGAGTAGACCTCGTCGAACTGTTCCCTCGTAAGCGCACCCGAACCATACGTAGAACCCAACCTGTCCGCCGCTTTCACGTGACCAAGAACGGCACGCTTCGTTTCCTCTATTTGCGCCATGCCTTGGTCGAGCACGCCGTTCCTGTAGGCTTCGTGCGCCAGCAGTACGTTGAGCCCGAATCTGGAATCATCAGAAAGCGCGTCGGCGCCCAGATGAATCACACTGGAGTCAGTGGCTTCGTCATACTCTGTCCTGGCGCGATAGTCACCACCGGCGTCTTCAACGATGGTGAGTTTTCCGGACACGACGCGTTCAAACAGGTCGCGTTCCTGACCTCCCGCATCATCAGCCGAGTACAGCGTACGCATCGCGCTTGAATAGCGTACCGCGTCTTCGCGTCCCGACAACAAAAGGCGGGCGTTTACCCCCCAGGTTTCAAGACCAGCTACAGCCCCACATACGCGGCTGATGCTCATATCAGCACCACCGCTTCCAATCCCAAGGCTTAGACCGTCTCCGCCTATGCCTAGTTCCAGTAGCCCGCTGGAAACAAGCCTGCCATTCGTGCCCGTGAGCCCGAAAACGTCCAGATTTGCTACATTGAAGGCAGCTCTACCCGATAGAGCGTAGTTGATCCCTTGTCCCGCAATCGCTCCCGTCAATGAAGAAAGAGCG
>JAFGUM010000566.1 GCA_016938515.1 Spirochaetales bacterium
CACGCGTCGGTGCGCTCGTTCAGCTCCAGCCGTGCGCAGGCTCTGTTCCCTGACGACGTACCCGAGAGCGTGTACGACAACCTCGTTGCTACGGTCAACGAGCACCTGCCCCTGCTGCACGAGTACTACGCCATCCGTAAAAGGGCTCTCGGGCTGGACGAGCTCAGGCACTACGACGTGTACGTGCCGCTCGTCAGCCAGGTTACGGTACGGCACACGTGGGACCAGGCCGTCGCGGTGATAGCCGAAGCGCTGTCACCCCTCGGAGACGAGTACGTCTCTACGCTCCGCGCTGGCCTTCTGGGAGGCTGGGCGGACAGGTACGAGAACAAGGGCAAGCGATCCGGAGCCTTTTCAGCTGGCTCGTTTTCGGGAGACCCCTACATACTAGTCAATTTCAAGGAAGACGTGATTCGCGACGTGTTTACGCTGGCCCACGAAGGGGGTCACTCGATGCACTCGTACTACGCCGCCGCGTCAAACCCGTTCATGCACTACAACTACACGATCTTCGAGGCTGAAGTGGCGAGTACCTTCAACGAAGCGCTGCTGTTCAGGCATATGACGGACACCGCTACGAGCGCCGATCTTAAAACCTACCTGCTCGCATCCCGCGTAGACGACATCCTGGCCACGTTGTTCAGGCAGACCATGTTTGCAGAGTATGAGCATACCGCCCACGCGATGCAGGAAGCGGGCACACCCCTCACCGTTGACGCGTTGCGCGGAGAGTACCGCAAGCTGCTTGAGCGCTATTTTGGCCCCGAAATGAAGCTGGAAGACCAGAGTGATCTGGAAGGCCTCAGGATACCGCACTTTTACAACTCGTATTACGTGTACAAGTACGCCACTGGCGTTTCGGCTTCAATCGCCCTGTCCAGGAAGGTACTCGATGGTGAACCAGGCGCCAAAGACAAGTACTATGAGTTCCTGCGTTCTGGCGGTTCGCGTTTCCCCATCGAATCTCTCAAGGTCGCGGGTGTAGACCTGTCGAGTCCGACTCCGGTGCGGGAGGCCTGCGCCGAATTCGGTCGCCTCTGCGGCGAACTCAAAACGGCTCTGGGAGTCTGAAAGCTCCGCTGTCAGATCGTCTCGTCGCCTTCGGGTAGAACCGGGGGCGGCGTAACGAGCAGCTTGTCTATCCTGTTGCCGTCCATATCTACTATCTCCACCCGCCACCGCTGCCACTCAAACGATTCGCCGGTGCGCGGGATAGACCCCATCCTGTCAAGAACGAAGCCCGCCACCGTCTCAAATTCACCGCCGAGATCGTCGCGGTTTATCCCGAGCTGCTCGCAGAACGAATCTATAGATAGGCTGCCGTCTATCAGGTACGATCCATCTTCACGCCGTACGACGTCGGGCTCTTCCTGCTCGCCTACCGCGCTGGCTTCCCCGAGTATGGCTTCCGCCAGGTCAGAGAAGGTTACGAGCCCGGCGCCTCCGCCGTATTCGTCCACTATGATGGCTATACGGCAACCAACCTCCTTGAATCGCGAAAACAGGTCGAGCGCGCCGAGGGTTTCCGGCACGAACAGCGGCTGGTCTATGAAAGGGGTTATGCCGGTGAACTCACCCCGCGCTACGGCCGCGAGTACGGGTTTGACGCGAATGACGCCCAGCACGTGGTCCAGATCTCCATCCACGAGCGGCAGGTGTCCGTAGTTGGCGGCGTCTATCAGGCTCTGCAGCTGAGCGTCCGAGGCATCTTCCTTGTCGATGTAGACGATTTCCGTTCGCGGTGTCATGAAGGTCGTAACTTTCCGGTCTCCCAGGTACAGCACGCCTTCAAACATTTTTCGTTCCCGCTCGTCGAAAATGCCCATTTCAGTACCCTGGGCGATGAGTACCTTTACTTCTTCCTCCGTGACCAGCGGATCGTCACCGTGTCTCGTCCCCAGCAGCATCAGCGTCAAATCTGTAGCTGATGATAGTATCTTGACGATGGGAAGAAACAAGATGGAGAAAAAGCGCATGGGGTACGACACGAACGCGGCGATTGACTCTGGCCTGGACAGCGCTATGCTTTTTGGCACGAGTTCACCAAAAACCACCGACAGGAATGTCGTTATGATGACGACTAGGCTGAACGACAGGGAACCCGCGAGTTCAGGAGCCATGCCCGCCCTGGAAAAAATCAGTTCAAGCTCCGTGGCCACCGTTGCCCCGCCAAACGCGCCTGCTATGGTGCCTACGAGCGTTATGACAATCTGCACCGTGGATAAAAAACGGCTTGGCTTCTGGGCCGTCTCGAGCGCCATCTGCGCGCCCTTATGCCCCTC
>JAFGUM010000567.1 GCA_016938515.1 Spirochaetales bacterium
AGTATTCCCTTGCCAACGGTAGGCGAACCTATAAGCACCGCCTTGGAGCGGAACACGTCTGTAAGAGCGTCATTTTTGTCAAACTTTGACAGGCAGTGTGAAACAACGGTAGTGGAAGGCGAGGCTTCGCTGATTGCCCTCGCAAAGGTGTCGGCGAGAGCCCGGGTCCCCTGCCACATGGTGTCGTACAGTATCGTGACGCGGTCTTCCTTGTAGTCCTGCGCCCACTCCAGGTACTTGAGCACTATCTGGGTGGGGTTGTCGCGCCAGATGACGCCGTGACTCGTGGCTATCATGTTCACCGGCAGATTGAGAGCCAGCACCTGGTCTATCTTCGCCTTGACGAGCGCGGAGAACGGCGTGAGGATGTTGGCGTAGTACTTGATGCACTCGTCGTACAGTTCGTCCTGATCCACAAGGTCGTTGAAGAGGTTTTCGGTGGCGAGGTGCTGACCAAAGGCGTCATTTGAAAACAGAATGGCATCACCGGTCATGTAGCTGAACATGCTGTCTGGCCAGTGAAGCATCGGCGCTTCTATGAACACGAGCTTCTTGCCATTGCCCAGTATGAATTCATCGCCTGTCTTGACCACGTGAAAATCCCAGTTCTCGTGGTAGTGGCCCTTGAGCGATTTTACGCCGTTGGCGGTGCAGTAGACGGGCAGGTCGGGGCGTCGCCGCATCAGTTCTGGCATGGCGCCGGAATGGTCGCTCTCGGCGTGCTGGGCAATAACCGCATCCAGCTTGTCCAGGATGCCCTCGGCTTCCAGGTTGTCTACGAATTCCTTGGCGTATGGATTCCCTACGGTGTCGATAAGAACGGTCTTCTCTTCTTCGACGACGTAGCTGTTGTAGCTGGATCCCTTGTGCGTTGAGTACTCGTCTCCATGGAAACGAGTCAGTTCCCAGTCGATTTTACCCACCCATGAAACACTGGCATTGATAGGCTTCCTCATACGCTACTCCTTTTGGCCCTAATGGGCCGCTCATCAAGATGACAAACCGTATCTGGATAGAGTGTAGCATCAGGATGAGAAGAAAACAAGTAAAAAGGTAATAAAATACCAAAATATATACTACTATTGCATCGAACTGCTCGGAAGCTGTCTGAACTACAAACCGATGATGGAACGAAGGGCTGGACCCAACAATGCGTTGAAAGCGCCGGCTCCCAGTATGGCCCACAGTGTGTTTATCTTGGTAAACGCACCAATGGCAAAGGTCGCCACAGCGTACAGTAGCAACAATGGATCCATAGAAGTTGGGCGGAGCACCCATAGCGTCATCAGCATCATGGCTATGCTACCCGTGCGCAGTGCTTCGTTGATGCTGGTCTTGTTGATGCTCACCTTGCTGGCGAGGAGCGTAGTAAGCGCTATCATGAGCACGGGGAAGGCTACAACAGAAAGCGTGGCGACGATGGCCGTGAGCATGCCGCCGTGGTTCCAGCCTATCATCGTGGCTGAATTGAGCGCTATTGGCCCGGGGGTAGACTGTGCTATGGCGATGAGGGAGCGAAAGTTCTCTTCGTCTATCCATAGTGGTACGACGGCGTTTTTTATGATGCCGACGGTGGACCAGCCGCCCCCAAACGCGATGATGCCAATCTTGAAAAAAGTCCACGCGACGCTCAGCGTTTCCATACGCCCTCTAGCAGGTACATGATGACGATGCCGCCGAGCAGTATTGGCAGGCTCGCAGCCGGGAACAGTATCAGCAGTGCCGTCAAGATCGCCAGCTCAACGATCCGTTGCGCATTCCACGCGCGTCGTTTCGTGTTCTTCCATACCATCGCGGCTACTATCCCTGGCACAACCGCACCGGCGCCATTGAGGAAGCGCTGGATGGCGGGTAATGTTCCGTAGGTCATGAGGAGCTTGCTTACGAGCACTATCACCAGAAACGGCGGCAGGATAACACCGGCGAGCGCCGCTATGGCTCCGCGGAACCCGCATAGCTCTATCGACACGAGCAGGGCGGTAGACAGTGCCATGGGGCCTGGGTACGCTTGCGCCTTCGCGAAGGTGTCGTAGTAGTGATCTTCCGTCATCCATCCACGCTTGACTATCGCGTGACCCATCACCGGTACGATTACGTAGCCACCGCCGAGTGTTACCGTGGTTATGGACGCGAAAACCATGAAAAGCCGTAGTGGCGATGGACCTTCAACCGGAACGTTTGAAGAAGCTGGTACGGATTCAGAGCTGGCCATGTCGTCATTATGTAGATAGAGCGTATTGTTGGCAATACCATGCGCGCCTTCGATCAGTATATCTGGATGAAACAGACGTAGCGGTGTTACTATGATGGCCTATTGATTCTTGGCGCGGGAGGAAACAGCATGAACAAGGGCAAAGGATGCCGTTATGGCAGCCACAGGGTTATCGAACCAAAGGGAATTTTACCACAGCCTGCCATTAAGCTCGATAATTCAATCGACATCTACGACAACGAGGTGCTCATAGACGTGAGCACTCTCAATATAGATTCCGCCAGCTATACACAGATCCGCTCCGCGTGTGGTGGCAACGCCGACGCGATGAAAGCGATGATATCGTCCATAGTCGCGGAGCGCGGAAAGATGCAGAATCCCGTAACCGGATCGGGTGGTATGCTCATAGGTACCGTTCGTGAAATTGGGGCGGAATACCCCAACAAGAAGCTGCAGATAGGTGACAGAATAGCCACGCTCGTCTCACTGTCGCTTACGCCATTGAAGCTCAACGCGATCAAGAAGCTCGAACCCGATCACGACCAGGTAGACGTGGACGCGCAGGCCATCATGTTTGAAAGCGGCATCTTCGCCCTCGTTCCTTCGGACCTGCCAGAAAAACTGGCGCTGGCCGTGCTCGATGTGGCCGGTGCGCCGGCGCAGGTCGACCGTCTCGTGCACGAAGGAGACACCGTGTGCATCATCGGTGGTGGCGGTAAATCGGGTATCCTGTGCTGCTACCAGGCTATGAAGAACGTCGGGCCTTACGGCAAGGTCATCGTCGTAGAATACTCTGAACAGAATGCCAAGCGAATCGTCGATATGGGCTTGGCAACCGACGTAATCGTAGCGGATGCCACCGACGCGATAGGCGTGTACCATCAAGTTATAGCGATAACAGGTGAGCGTGGCTGCGACGTAACCATCAACAACGTCAACGTGCCGAACACGGAGATGACCAGCATCCTCATCACCAAAGGTCAGGGGCTCATCTATTTCTTCTCCATGGCTACATCCTTTACCAAAGCCGCTCTTGGAGCCGAAGGTGTGGGAAAGGACATAGAACTGATCGTGGGCAACGGCTACGCCAAAGGGCATTCAGACCTGGCACTCAACATTCTGCGCGAGTCGGCGGACATTCGCGCTCTGTTTGAAACGTTGTACGTCTGACTGTATCCCGCGCTGAAAACAGCACTGATTTGTTGGAAATAGCGTTTATTTTTGGTTTTTTTTCGTTTTAATACTTGACACGGTGCGAAGGCGCGAGTTACGTTCCGATGCATAGTAACTGAACCCGCCAAGTCGGGCAGTCATTCGTGTATTGGGGAGAACATGGAACGATATGTTCTTTCGGCGCTGGTCCAGAATCACGCGGGCGTCTTGAGCCGCGTGGCTGGGCTGTTTAGCCGAAGGGGATACAATATCGAAAGCCTCACGGTTGGAGAGACAGCAGATCCTCGCCTGTCCAGAATGACTATTGTTGTAGCCGGTGACGACGCCATAATCGAGCAGATTCAGAAACAGCTGGAAAAGCTGGTCGAGGTGCACGCCGTCAAGAGGCTGGACTTTGAGTCCAGCGTCCGCAGGGAACTGGCGCTCATAAAAGTTGATACACCGGAGCAGACAAGAGCCGAGGTGATACAGACGGCGAGCATTTTCCGCGCTCGCGTGATAGACGTATGCGCCGAGTGCCTGACCATAGAGGCAACCGGCGACCATCAGAAAATAGACTCGCTCATCGACCTTCTAAAGCCCTACGGCATCCGGGAACTCGCGCGCACTGGCGTCGCGGCTCTCGAACGCGGCCCCCTCTCCATTTCCCTTCTCGTACAGCTTATTTAGCTGCCTTCGTACCCTCAGGGTTCGAAGGCAGCGCAGACTCACAAATCATCCGGAATTCCAGGTGGAATTTCGGTAGTAGGAGGAAAGGTATATGGCAACGATGTACTACGAGCAGGATTGTGACACAGCGCAGCTCAAGACCCGGACGATTGCCGTCATCGGGTACGGGAGCCAGGGACACGCGCACGCGCTCAACCTGAAAGATTCGGGCTTTACGGTAATCGTAGGACTCTACGAAGGCTCCAAAAGCTGGCAGAAAGCCGAGAGCCAGGGACTTACCGTGATGACTGCTGCCAAGGCTGCCGAGGCTGCTGACGTCGTGATGATTCTCATAAACGACGAGAAGCAGGCAAAGCTATACGCTGAGAGCATAGGGCCGGCTATGAAACCGGGAAAGACGCTTGCCTTTGCCCACGGCTTCAACATTCATTATCAGCAGATAACTCCTCCCGAGGGCGTAGATGTCATCATGATAGCGCCCAAGGGGCCGGGCCACACCGTGCGCAGCCAGTACCTCGAGGGACGCGGCGTACCGTGTCTCGTGGCTGTCCTCGACGGTTCCAGCCCTGCCGCTAAAAAGACGGCTTTGGCGTACGCCGCGGGTATTGGCGGCGCACGAGCCGGCATACTGGAAACGACGTTCAAGGAAGAGACGGAAACCGATCTGTTTGGCGAGCAGGCTGTTCTGTGCGGCGGTGTGTCCGCCTTGATGAAAGCTGGCTTCGAGACGCTCGTGGAAGCTGGTTATCAGCCGGAGAGCGCGTACTTCGAGTGCGTGCATGAGATGAAGCTCATAATAGACCTGGTCGTGCAGCAGGGGCTGTCGTTTATGCGCTATTCAATTTCAGACACCGCGGAGTTTGGAGACTACTCGGTGGGATCCCGAATCATAAGCGATGAGACCAAAAAAGAAATGAAACAGGTTCTCAGGGAAATCCAGAATGGCAGCTTTGCCCGTAGCTGGATACTGGAGAACCAGACCAACAGGCCATTCTTCAACAGGATGCGTGCCATGGAAGCCGAGCATCCAGTGGAAACCGTAGGCGCCGAGCTCAGAAAAAAAATGCTCTGGGCCAGCACTCAAAAATAGATCACAGAGATAGCCCGGCTTCTATGCTGGGCGTCGGTATACCAGGACGAAGGAGTTATCCATGCCACGCACTATTACTATTTTTGATACGACGCTCAGGGACGGTGAACAGGCTCCCGGCTGCAGTATGAACCTTGGAGAAAAAATAGAGGTGGCCCGCCAGCTCGCGACTCTTGGCGTCGACGTCATAGAAGCCGGTTTTGCCATCGCCAGCCCTGGAGACTTTATATCGGTACGGGAAATCGCGCGGTCGGTACGGGGACCCATCATCGCCAGCCTGTCGCGAGCCCTTGAAAAAGACATAGATCAGGCGTGGGAAGCGATACGCGATTCAGAGCGCCCGCGGATACACACCTTCATAGCCACGAGTCCCATCCATATGGAGCACAAGCTCAAGATGAGCCCGGAGCAGGTAGTGGAGCAGACGCGCGCCATGGTCAGGTACGCCAGGAACCTGTGCGCGGATGTAGAGTTTTCCGCCGAGGATGCGTCTCGCTCAGACCCCGCATTTCTATGTCGAGTGTTTCAGGTAGCCATAGAAGAAGGCGCTACGACTATCAATGTGCCCGATACCGTGGGGTATTCGGTGCCCGATGAGTTCGCGGCCCTCGTGCGAGCCGTACGTGAAGGTGTGCCAGACATAGACAAAGCCCGAATCTCGGTGCACTGCCATGATGACCTGGGCTTGGCGGTAGCAAACAGCCTCGCGGCTATAAAGGCCGGCGCCGAACAGGTTGAGTGCACGGTTAACGGGCTCGGAGAACGGGCCGGAAACGCGGCGCTCGAAGAAATAGTCATGGCGCTCAAGACGCGCGCGGAGAGTTTCGACGCGGTGTGCTCCGTGCGCACAACAGAATTGCACAGGACGAGCCGTCTCGTTTCAACCGTCACCGGCGTGAAAGTGCAGCCCAACAAGGCCATAGTCGGCGGCAACGCCTTTGCGCACGAAGCGGGGATACACCAGCACGGCATGCTGGCCAACAAGGCAACCTACGAAATTATGACGCCAGAATCCATAGGATTGCCCCACAACGAGATGGTCTTGGGCAAGCACTCGGGCCGGCACGCTTTCGAGGAGCGTCTCGAGTCGCTGGGGCTCAAGGTTGACGAGGCAGACATGGCCGGCATCTTCGCCGCGTTCAAGGAGCTCGCCGACAAAAAGAAGGTGGTTAGCGATCGCGACATAGAAGCCCTGGCGCTCGGCAGGACCCGTGCGAGCACCAAGCACTACGCTCTCGACCGCTTCGTAATAAACGCTGGAACAAACCTCAGCTCCACGAGCGTCGTACGGCTGGCCAAGCTGGGAGGCAGCCTGTCAGAACACGTAGCCGTGGGTGATGGGCCCATCGACGCGTCGTTCAAGGCGATTGACAAAATTGTGGGAAGATCCATAGTGCTCAGCGATTTTTCGCTTGGCTCTGTTACAGAGGGCAAAGATGCCCAGGGTGAAGCCCTCGTGCGGATAAGCGTGGATGGTGAACACTTCAACGGCAGAGGACTGTCAACCGACGTCGTGGAAGCCAGTATCCAGGCGTATATCGCGGCAATCAACTCCATGGTCAGCGAAACGGGGGTCCGCGATGCGGCGCGTAACGCTCCTTGATTCAACCCTGCGCGATGGTGCGCAGGGTGAGGGCGTCAGTTTCTCCGTAAGCGACAAGGTCAACATCGCGCTCGCGCTGGATGAACTGGGCGTCGACTTCATAGAAGCTGGCAATCCTGGCTCCAATCCCAAAGACCTGGAGTTTTTTCGCGAGGCGGAGAAGCTGGAACTACGACACGCCAAGCTCGTAGCTTTTGGCTCGACGCGCAAGAAGAATATGGCGGCTGCCGATGATCCGGGACTGGCCAGCCTCGTATCGGCTGGTACTGACACGGTAGTTATCTTTGGCAAGAGCTGGGACTTCCACGTAGAGCGCATTCTAGGCGTCAGCCTGGAAGAAAACCTGGCCATGATATCCGATACGGTCTCGTACCTCACGGGTCTTGGCAAGCGTGTGATCTACGACGCGGAGCATTTTTTTGACGGCTACGCCGCGCATCCCGACTATGCCATGACTACGATCAGAGCCGCAGCCGGGGCTGGTGCCGAGTGCCTCGTGCTATGCGACACCAACGGTGGCAGCCTGCCTTCGCGCATCAATGAATGCACGGCCATGGTTACCTCGGAGTTCTCTGTGCCGGTTGGGATACACGCGCACAACGATTCCGGGTTGGCGGTTGCCAATTCGCTGACGGCGGTGGAGGCGGGGGCCGCACACGTGCAGGGTACGCTGGCCGGCTTTGGAGAACGGTGCGGCAACGCCAACCTGTCTACCATCATTGCGGACCTGAAGCTCAAGATGGAAATGGATTGCCTGATGCCAGAGTCCCTGCAACGCCTGAGCGGGATTACCCGTGCCGTAGCGGAGATTGCCAACGTTACCTTCGACGAAGGGATGCCCTTTGTAGGGCTCCACGCCTTCGCCCACAAGGCGGGCATGCACGTAGATGCCATAACAAAAGATCCAGTGTCGTTTGAGCACGTACCCCCAAGCCAGGTAGGAAACGCCCGGCGATTCCTCGCCTCGGAAGTAGGAGGCCGGGCACTGGTCATGGACCGCGTCCAGCGCCTGGAACCAGGCGCGACCAAAGATTCACCTCTCGTTATAACCGTTGTACAGAAGCTCAAAGAGATGGAGGCGCAGGGATACCAGTACGAAGGAGCCGAAGCTAGTCTGGAACTGCTCATGAAAAAGGCAGCGGGCAAATACAGGCCGTTTTTCGAGCTGGGGCACTATCGGACCATAGGTGAGCAACCGAGTACCGACCACGCGCACTGCGCCACCGCGATGGTCAAGATAACCGTAGACGGCGTTTCAGAACTATCTGCTGCTGAAGGCAACGGACCGGTTCACGCGCTGGATCGTGCGCTCCGTCGCGCTCTTGAACGGTTCTACCCGGGGCTGGCTGACATGCGCCTCAAAGACTTCAAAGTGCGCGTCATCGATTCCGGCGGCAACACCGGAGCACGGGTACGCGTGCTCATTGAGAGCGCCGATCAGAACATGGCGTGGACGACCATAGGAGTATCCACCGACGTTATCGAGGCTTCCTGGATAGCGCTGGTCGATTCAATCGAATACAAGCTCATCAGCGATATAGAGCACCGCTATAAGGCTTACCTCTAGGAGAACATCATGGGAATGACGATGACGCAGAAGATACTGGCGGCTCATACGGGAATGGAGACTGTCGCCGAAGGGCAGCTCGTTGAAGCTCGCCTCGATCTCGTGCTGGGCAACGACATAACGGCTCCGGTGGCCATCGACGAGTTTGAGAAGATTGGCGCTGCCGCGGTGTTTGATCGTTCGAAGATTGCTCTGGTTCCAGATCATTTTGCTCCGAACAAGGACATAAAGGCCGCTTCGCAGTGCAAGCGCATGCGGGAATTTGCCAGGGCCATGAACATCGAGCACTACTTTGAAGTAGGCGAAATGGGAATAGAGCACGCGCTCATACCTGAAAAAGGGCTCGTGCTGCCCGGAGACGCGGTTATTGGAGCCGACAGCCATACCTGCACCTATGGCGCGGTAGGGGCTTTCTCTACGGGCGTAGGTTCAACAGACATGGCCGCGGGCATGGCATCGGGTACCGCCTGGTTCAAAGTGCCTGGAGCGATACGCGTTACGCTGACCGGCGAACCGCGCGGCTGGGTATCCGGTAAAGACGTGGTGCTGCACCTGATAGGCGCAATCGGTGTGGACGGAGCTCTGTACCGCTCGCTGGAATTCACGGGCGCCGGCATAGCCTCCCTGTCTATGGACGAGCGCTTTACCATAGCCAACATGGCTATCGAAGCGGGTGCCAAAAATGGCATTTTTCCCGTTGACGACACAACCAAAGCGTGGGCTGCGTCTGTTTCGGGCAGGAGCTATACCTCGTACCAGCCAGACGATGATGCTATCTACGGCAGCGAGGTGGTCATAGATATGTCTTCGCTGGAACCAACCGTAGCCGCGCCCAACCTGCCTTCCAATACCCGCGCCATATCCGAGGCAACAGGCGTCAGGATAGATCAGTCGGTTATTGGTTCATGCACCAACGGACGTATAGAAGACCTGCGCGTCGCGGCGTCCATCATGAGAGGACACAAGGTGGCCAAGGGGGTTCGCTGCATCGTGTTCCCGGCTACTCAGATGATATACCTGCAAGCCGTGAGAGAGGGGCTCGTAGAAATTTTCGTAGAAGCCGGCGCCGCCGTTTCTACGCCGACCTGTGGCCCCTGCCTGGGTGGGCACTCCGGGGTGCTGGCCGAAGGCGAAGTGGCTGTGGCTACGACCAATCGCAACTTTACCGGGCGCATGGGGCACGTTGGCTCCAAGGTCTACCTGGCCAGCCCGGCGGTAGCTGCGGCGGCGGCGATAGCCGGAGAACTGGTAGATCCGTCGGCCATAGCCGCGGCTCCACCACGGGAACGATTCCGGCAACCCGGCACGAACGTACAGAGGAGGACAGAGTGAGCGCTACTACTGCCAGCGGGCGCGTTTTCAAGTACGGCCGGGACATTGACACCGACGTCATCATACCGGCTCGATACCTCAATACCGCCGTGCACGCCGAACTGGCCGAGCACTGCATGGAAGACCTGGACGCCTCATTCGCCAGTACGGTACAGCCTGGCGACGTCATAGTCGCGCTTGAAAATTTTGGCTGCGGATCAAGCAGGGAACACGCGCCGATCGCCATTAAAGCTTCAGGTGTCAGCTGCGTGATAGCAGCAAGCTTTGCGCGAATCTTTTACCGCAACGCCATCAATATTGGCTTGCCCATACTTGAATGTCCCGAGGCCGCCCTGGCGATAGAGTCCGGCGACAAGGTGAGCGTCGATTTTTCTACCGGCATCATAGTCAACGACACCAAAGGTTCGAGCTACCAGGCCCAGACTTTCCCGCCATTCATGCAGAGACTCATAGACGCTGGCGGTCTCATTGAATATACGAAGCGGGTGCTGGCTCGAAATAATGCAAAGGATACGGAACGATGAACTATACCATTGCCCTTATTCCCGGAGACGGGATTGGTCCGGATGTGGTAAGCGAAGCACGGGCGGTTCTGGAAGCAACAGGAGAAAAATTCGGCCGTGGCTTTGATTTCAAAGAAGTACTGATGGGTGGTGCCGCCATAGATGCGCTCGGAGAGCCACTACCCGCCGACTCGCTCCGAGCGTGCGCTGATGCTGATGCCGTGCTACTCGGCGCGGTTGGCGGGCCAGCCTGGGATAACCTCGCTGGAGCTTCGAGGCCGGAAGCGGGGCTACTGGCGCTGCGTGCTGGCTTGGGTGTATACGCCAACTTGCGGCCAGCGCTGATGTTTCCTTCGCTTGCGGGGGCGTGTCCACTGCGGCCAGAGCTAGTGCAAGGTGGCCTCGACCTGCTCATCGTGCGAGAACTGACGGGCGGCATCTACTTTGGTGAGCGGGGGCGCAGCGAAGACGGAGAATCGGCGTGGGATACAGAACGGTACTCGCGCCGCGAAATCAGGCGGCTGCTTACGGTAGCCTTTGACGCGGCGGCATTTCGCAAGGCAAAGCTGTGCGTCGTTGACAAGGCCAACATTCTGGAATCAAGCAGACTGTGGCGGGAGACGGCCAGGGACATGGCGGCGCACTGGCCACGAGTAGAGCTCAGCTTCATGTACGTAGACAACTGCGCCATGCAGCTCGTCAGGAATCCGGGGCAGTTTGACGTGCTGGCTACGAGCAACATGTTTGGCGATATCCTTTCTGATGAAGCCAGCATGCTCACCGGCTCCATAGGAATGCTACCCAGCGCAAGCCTGGGGAACGGGGGCCCGGGCCTGTACGAACCAATACACGGATCAGCGCCAGATATAGCCGGGACAGATACGGCAAATCCTCTGGCCACCATCCTGTCCGCGGCGATGCTGCTACGCCATTCTTTA
>JAFGUM010000568.1 GCA_016938515.1 Spirochaetales bacterium
ATGATTGAAAGAGTCTCAAGCGCAGCCCTGGACAGCTTCTGCTCGTTTTTCCGGCCGTATCGATCTTTGAGTATCTCCCAGAACTCCCGTTTTGGCGCCAGCATCCAGCCGCCACCCATCTCGGACAGCTCCATACCATGGCACGGCTCCGCAAGACGCTCCTGCAAGTGTTCCAGGGCAGCTTCGACCAGCTCTGTACCCAAGCCGCTTATCCTGGCGATAGCCGCCTTGTCGAGTGGTTCCGATTCCAGGAACAGGATCGTCTCGACGAGGGCAGCCTCGCGGTCAAGATTCAGTTCCATCACCAACCCTCTTCTCGTGTTTACGTATCTGAATGTCGCCGAACAGGCGATGCTGATGCACTGAAATAACCCTGTACTTGACGGCTTCAAGCAGAGCCAGGAACGCACAAACGATGTCCAGCGTCGAGCCGGGCCTCGTTATAAGGTCGTGGAAGGCAAACGAACCCCGTGTCTCAAGCAGCTCATGAATGAGTACTGTTTTTTCATTGATGGATACTTCTTCATACATGTCGATAATGCGTTCGCTCGACATGCCCCCCATCAAACCCGAGAACGACTTGAGAAGATCCCATACGTCGATTTTATCCCACAGCTCCTCATCACCGAACGGCAACGCCCGCTGCATTTTTGTTCGTTCTATCGTCCATTCCACTTCGAGCTCTTTCTGTTCCATGAGCTCAGACAAGCGTTTGAATTTTTGGTACTCGATAAGCTTGTCGACGAGGTCGCGTCGTGGATCATCTATCTCGTCTGAAAGGTTTACCTCAACGGGCAGAAGCATGCGGCTTTTGATATACAGAAGAGTTGCGGCCAGAGCGTAGAATTCTGTTAGATCATCAAGCAGAACGCCATCCGCTCCTGATAGAGAAGCCAGAAACTGCTCGGTTATTGACGCGATTGGAATATCATAAATGCTTACTTCGTTTTTCTTTATGAGGAAAAGAAGCAAGTCGAGCGGTCCCTCAAACTCTTCCAGTCGGTACTGTCTGCCAGAGTGGCTTGAATCGGGGCTGTTTTCTGTGGTTTCTTCCATGCGTTAGGTGCCTGCCATTATAGCGGTGGCGGCGCGTGGTGGTAAATCCCCTGCCCGCTCGTCGCGGCTATCGCCTCCGAGAACGGGCACAGCGTGACGGGGTCGCGCAGGTCTGGATCAAGCTCGCACAGGGGAACGAGCACGAAGGCTCGTTCCAGCATGCCTGGATGAGGAATGCTCAGCTGGTCGGTAGACAGGCGCAATTCGCCATACAGCAGGATATCAACGTCGAGACTGCGCGGCCCCTTGAATCGCTCCCGGCTTCTATCGCGGCCAAACCGCGCTTCAACGCCCTGAATTGCGCTGAGAAGGTTTTCTGGCTCCAGCTCAGTAACACCGCTGACTACAAGGTTGTAAAAGTCTGGCTGGTCTTCGACGTAGCGCGCTTTGGTACGATAGATCGACGACGAGCGCAGGTCGCGCATAAAAGTGCCGATTTCTTTTAATGCGGCGGTGAGTATGGCCGGGCTGTCTCCCGTGTTCGAGCCCAGCCCCAGATATACCTGTGTCAGAACAAACCGCCGTCGTCATCGTCTGCAGGGGCGGTTCCTGCCACAGGAGGCTTTGGCGTAGCCG
>JAFGUM010000569.1 GCA_016938515.1 Spirochaetales bacterium
ATCGTGTACCTCAAAGGTGAATTTCTTGACGCGGTGTACCTGCAGCAAAACTCGTTTGACCCGGTTGACGCGGCCGTATCGCCGGAGCGGCAGCGCGCGATGTTCAGCAGGGCGGTACGAGTTCTCGGTTCTACGTTCGGCTTCAAGGACAAGGATGCCGCGCGCGGCTGGTTCAACCAGCTTCGCCAGCGCTTCCTTGACATCAACGGCATCGAGTGGAGTACCGATGCGTTCTCGAAGGCCGACACTGAGCTGAGAGCTTTTATAGACGACAAGGTGACGGGTCTTGATAAAAAGGCTGCCCAGATCATCGAGAGCCTGGAGTAACGGATATGAAGAAGGTATATTCACGCATAGAATCCATAAAGGGCAACGTCATTAGCGTTCGGGCCACGGACGTGACGTACGGAGAACTGGCAGAGGTTAAAACGCGCTTCGGCGTGTCCCTCGCCGAGGTAAACCGTCTGGCCGACGACCTCGTGTCATTGCAGGTATTCGCGGGCGGACGCGGTATATCAACGGGAGACGAGGTGCGGTTCCTCGGGCATCCTATGCAGGTGTCGTTTGGCGAGGAGCTCCGAGGTCGCATCTTTACCGGCTCGGGTGAACCGCGCGATAAAGGTCCGACGCTCAGCGAGAACCTCATCTCCATAGGCGGCCCGTCGGTAAACCCGACTAACCGCATCATTCCGCGCGAGATGGTTCGTACGGGCATCCCGATGATCGACCTCTTTAACACGCTCGTGAAAAGCCAGAAGCTGCCGATCTTCTCCATCTCCGGCGAGCCGTACAACCAGCTACTGGCTCGCATCGCCATGCAGGCTGAGGTAGACCTTATAATCCTTGGTGGTATGGGTCTCAAGTACGATGACTACCTCTTCTTCAAGGATACGCTGGAAGAGGGCGGATCGCTGCAGAAGACCATCATGTTCGTGCACACCGCGGCCGATCCGGTGGTCGAGTGCCTCATGGTTCCAGATATTTCGCTGGCGGTGGCCGAGCGATTTGCCCTCAAGGGACAAAACGTGCTGGTGTTGCTCACCGACATGACCAACTTTGCTGACTCCATGAAGGAAATAGCCATAACGCAGGAGCAGGTGCCGTCCAATCGCGGATACCCCGGCGACCTGTACTCGCAGCTAGCTTCCCGCTACGAGAAGGCGGTAGACTTTGCGGACTCTGGCTCCATAACCATCCTCGCGGTAACGACGATGCCCGGTGACGACGTGACGCACCCCGTTCCCGACAATACCGGATACATAACGGAGGGCCAGTTCTACCTCAAGGGTGGCCGCATCGAGCCGTTCGGCTCCCTGTCTCGACTCAAGCAGCAGGTCAATGGAAAAACGCGCGCGGATCACCGCGCCATCATGGATGGCATGATCAAGCTGTTTGCCGCGTACCGCGACACGCTTGAGAAAAAGTCCATGGGCTTTCAGATGTCCGCCTGGGACACCAAGCTACTCAGGTACGGTGAGCTGTTCGAAAAGGAAATGATGGATCTGTCCGTCAACATTCCCCTCGAAGGAGCGCTTGACAAGGGATGGGAAATCCTCGCGGAGTGCTTCGAGCCGCAGGAAACCGGCTTGCAGACAAAGCTGATAGACCAATTCTGGCCTAAGAAA
>JAFGUM010000103.1 GCA_016938515.1 Spirochaetales bacterium
ACGCGGCCCTCCTCGTCCTCGACGAGCCTGCCGCGCACCTCGACCCCGGACGCCAGATGGAGCTTATGGAGCTGTTACGAAACCTGGCGCGTTCCGGCAAGGCCGTCATCGTAAGCGCGCACGACGTAAACGCCGCCAGACGCTTCGCCGACACCGTAGTGCTCGTCGGGCACGACGGTGCTACCACGTTCGGGCAGCCTGCTGAGGTACTTACTCCAGAAAAGCTAGAAGACGCGTACGACACCAGCTTCGTACACGGCAGCCACGAATCGTACGGCGCCTACGTGCTGCCGTTATCAAGAAAGCGAAGGATCCTGGAATGAAAACCGACCACCTGTCGATACAAGCCGCCATACGCGCTCGGCTCGACGACCTTACAAAGCCCAAAGGCAGCCTGGGAAAGCTCGAAGACTATGCCGAAAAGTTGTCATTGATACAGGGTACAGTACCGCCACGGGTGCGGCGCAAGGCTGTGTTCGTCCTCGCAGGGGACCACGGCGTCGTCGCCCAGGGTGTATCCCTGTACCCCAAAGAGGTGACAGCGCAGATGGTGCACAACATCATGGCCGGCGGCGCCGGTATAAGCGTCCTGTCAAAGTCGTGCGGCTTTGACGTATACGCGGTGGATGCGGGGGTCGACGCAGACTTCCCTGACTGGCCACAAACCGGTCTCGATGGATCGCCTGGCTTCTTTTCCATGAAGGCGGTCAGAGGCTCGAAAGACTTCACCGTTGAACCTGCGCTCGATGAAGACGCGTTCACCAGATGCCTCGATAACGGTGCTGCTCTGGCCAACTTCGCGATACGGGAGGGCTACGACATAGTCGCCCTGGGCGACATGGGCATAGGCAACACAACGAGCGCAGCTGCGCTACTCGCCGGCTACGGCTCTGACCCCGACCTGATAGTGGATAGAGGTACTGGCATTGATGACGAAGCACTGGTCAGGAAAAAGCGCCTCATACTGGACGCGTTGGCCAGGAGAGGCCCGTACGACTCTCCCCAATCCGTTGCACAGGCTTTCGCCGGCCCGGAAATAGCCACCGCCGCTGGAATCATTCTCGGGCTCCGAGGATCGGGAGTGGCCGTCATGCTCGACGGCTTTCCCATCACGGCTGCAGCGGTTATAGCCTGGAAAATGGATCCAAACGTAACAAGCTTCCTGTTCGCCGGACACCAATCCAGAGTCAAGGGCCATAAACCAATACTCGACGCCCTCGGTCTTGAACCCGTTGTTTCTCTGGATATGCGCCTGGGAGAAGGAACGGGCGCTGTAATCGGTGGCTTCATCGTTGAACTGGGCGCACGCATAGCATCTGAAATGGCCACGTTCTCGGCGATGGCGGTTTCCACGGCTCTCGCTGACGAAAAGGACTACTGAGCGCCATGACTGGCCTCGCGAGAACTCACGGTGGCGACGTAGCGGCGCTTGCCGCGGCATCAGGCTTGCCCGAAGCGGCCATTGTCGACGCGAGCGCCAGCATAAACCCGCTCGGCCCGCCTGACTGGCTGGACGCAGCCTTTGCAGAAGGCCGGCGAAAATCTGGCCACTACCCCGATCCAGCCTGCCGCTCATTGCGGGAGGCTGCTGCCGGCGCGCTGCACATACCGCCAGAGTGCCTGGTATTCGGCAACGGTGCCGACGACCTCATGTTCGCCCTCGCTCGTACTCTGGCATCCGTATCATACTGGGACAGACGCGATGATGGGGACAGAGCTAGTGATTCCGTAGGCTTTGGGGACAGAGCTAATGCTGGCTACGATGGCAAAGGGGACAACAGGGACAGAGCTGGTAACAAACCCGTGCACTTAGTCGAAGCGCCATCCTACGCATCATACCGTGACGCGGCGGAGGGCGCAGGATGTGCGGTATGGTCGCTACCCGCTCGCATGCCAACGGCATTCGGATCAACGGAGGCAAGCGGTGCCGAAACTGACGAAGCTCGTTACAACGACGCCCTTACTTCTTCTCCTCCAGGTTCTGTGCTATGGCTTGGAGCGCCCAACAATCCCACTGGCGTCATGCCCGCGGACTATCCGGGTATGGTCGTGCGGCTTGCGATGCGACACCCCAACCATTACATCGTCTGCGATGAAGCCTTCCTGGACTTTGTTTCCACAACAACCATCAGGAGTGCGGGCATAGCGGCGACCGAACAGCAAAACCTCATTGTAGTCAGCTCCATGACGAAATTCTGGGCTGTTCCCGGCCTTCGTATAGGCTATACCGTGTGTTCTCCCAAACTGGCTGCGCGACTCCGAGCAGCTCTGCCTTCCTGGCCTCTAAACGCAGTAGCCGAAGTCTTTGCTCGCATGGCTTTTGA
>JAFGUM010000570.1 GCA_016938515.1 Spirochaetales bacterium
CCAGCGCGAGCAGTGCGGAGCGCTGGGAGAAGAAGAAGTAGAAGATAACGAAGAGGATAAGAGAATTAGAGGTAGGAAAGAGAAGAGGATTGGGGGGAGGGAATTGGATTATACTTCCCTAAGCTTTATCTTGTTTATCTTCTTCAATCTTGTTCATCATGTTCTGGCTTTGGTTTTCCTTTGCGGTGCATCTTTGAGCCTCTACCGCTCCAGCACCGCCAGAAACTCATCGCCGATAGGGCGCCCCGCGACTGTGTGTCCAAGCCGGCGGTCGGGGCGGGGAGCCCCGTGGTAGTCGCTACCGGCGCTGACGCGGAAGCCAAACTGTCCGGCCATCGCGTTGAGGCGCTGGCACTCTACAAGGCGGGCGGTGGGGTGCCAGGCTTCGATGCCATCAACGCCGAGCTCCTTCCACTCGGCGAAGAGCGCCGCGAGGCGTTTCCAGCTGGCAAAGAGGGACATGGGGTGCGCCACGAAAGCCAGACCGCCCGACTCGTGGACGACGCGCAGGGCTTCTTCAAGTTCGACACAGGCTTTGCGCACGTAGTAGGGCCTGCCCTTGGCCAGGTATCGATCAAACGCGGCTTGCTTGTTACGTACCACCCTGCGCGCGACGAGAGCCGCGGCGAGGTGCGGCCTGCCAATCATACCCGTACCAGCAATTTTCCTGAGCTCGCCGTAGTCTATGTCAACGCCATCAGCACGCAGCAGCTCGACCATGGACAGGTTGCGATCCTCGCGAGCGGTCGCCAATCGAGCCGCCAGCTGTACCATTGGTGGACCTACGTCTTTCAGATCCAGCCCGAGCAGGTGAAACTCACCAGGTTCGAAGGCTATCTCTATCTCTATGCCGGGGATAAAACGGATACCAGCCTCATCGGCGGCCTTTTCGGCCTCGGACAGACCTTCTACTGTATCGTGGTCTGTCAAAGCCATGGCGACGAGGCCCTCAGCCGCGGCCTTGCGAACCAGTTCGGCTGGTGCGAGGCTGCCGTCACTCGCCGTGGAGTGCGTGTGCAGGTCTATCATTATTGATAACGCCGCCGACCGTTCGAATAGACCGGAGGGCGGCGCGTCATCACGTTACTCAGACTCGGGAGGTTCGATGCTGAGCAGCTCGACTTCAAAGATGAGCATGGTATTGGGCTCTATACCGCCCTGGGAACCCTGGTCACCGTAGGCCAGGGACGATGGAATATAGAACTTGTACTTGGATCCTACGGGCATAAGCTGAACGCCTTCTACCCAGCCGGGTATAACCATGGCCACCGGGAACACAGCTGGTTCGCCTGCTTCTATTGAGCTGTCGAACGTTTCGCCGTTGAGGAAGGTGCCTACGTAGTCAACCTTGACCGTATCGCTCTCAAGCGGCCTGGGTCCGGACCCTTCGGTAATAACTTCGTACTGCAAACCGCTGGCAGTAGTCGTAACACCTGGCTTTTTGGCGTTCTCGGCGAGGAATGCAGCCTCGGCTTCGGCGTTCTTGGCGGCGACTTTTTCCATGGCTCCCATGATGGCTACCTGTATGGTCATCTGGGCTTCTTCCATGGTGACCTTGGTCTCGCCTTTGTCCACGTGGTCCTTGATGCCTTCCAGAAAAGCGCCGTAGTCGAGCTCGACGCCGGTGGCTTTGAGGCTTTCGCCAACGGCTACGCCAAATGCGTAGCTTACGTCGGC
>JAFGUM010000571.1 GCA_016938515.1 Spirochaetales bacterium
CCCAATGCCCGGCTGTGAAAATCACAATATGAACACCTGGAAGCACAAAATGGTACGTGTACGTACAGTGAAGGTGGGTCGTCCGGCATAGACTACACGTGCTTACAGTCGTGACAGCCTGTCAAAAGGCCAGTATCTAGCAAGCACCTTGCCTACTATGTTGGATGATGATATGGGGCCAAAAAATCGGGAATCCGAGGTGGAAGCCCTGTTGTCACCTACCACGAACAATTCGTCTGATCCCAACTGCGTAACGGGGAAATTGCCGGATAGCGGCATGTCGTGAGTCCAGCCTTCAATGGCTCCCGATCCGACGATATCGTATGTACCGCCGGATACTTCGTACTCGGTTAAAAAATGCTCTTGCCCGGCGGGCTTGACGTGGACGATGAAGCTGTCCATGCGTACTGAATCTCCGGGCCCAGCCACCACCCGCAGTAACACCGGGTTATCAGAGACAGCCCTCATGCCAGGGAATCGCGCGCGTTGAAAGGTAACAAGACGTATGACGGAATCTGCCGCCCTTATAAACCAGGGGCGGCTACTGTACGCCGGCGCGTGCATCAATACGATATCGCCACGCTTTGGTGTGCGTAGTGACGTGCGCCGACCGCTCAAAGGGTTATATACGCCGTAGGCAGAAGAAGCCACCAGCACCCGATCGCCAGGTACCAAGGTTGGGCTCATAGACAGAGAACCTACTACCACGGTTTTGAGCGCAAACGCTGTGAACGCTTCGTAGAGCACAAAAAGAACGAGTACCAGCCTGAGCAGGCGCAGCACCCTTGATCTCTTCCGTTTGGCTTCTTCAAACGACTGAACGCGCTTCATCATGGCCTACTGTATGGTTCCAAGCCGCCCCAACGGCCAGTAGACGAACAAAGCGTGTCCCAGCACTTTATTCAGCGACACAGGACCAAACCAGCGGGCATCCCTGGAATTGTCCCTGTTGTCACCCATCGGGAACAGTCTCCCATCCGGGATGTACCAGCCCGCTCGAATTCTTCTGTCCTCAGCGACTATCCTGCTGTCATGCGGATACGCTGTCGATAGCTCGGCAAGCCTCGCGGCGTTGAAAGCCAGTTCGTCGTACGGGTTGTACGGTACAGTCGTCCTGTTTTGTGTTGTACCCATATCCAGCGCGGCTGCTCGTATTCCCGCTTCACGTATCGAACGGTAGTCCTCCGGCTTGACCATGCGCCTGAGCGGATAGGTAAAGCCGGATGCGTTCTGGTAGTCACGCTCGCTTATCCAGGAAGAAGCTCCCCTGAACAGGAAAGAAACCTCACCGTTTTCTACACGAACAGTATCGCCGCCAACGGCCACCGCGCGTTTAATAAGGTAGTGCACGCGTGGTTGTCCCTGCTCATCAAGGTCTATATCGACGAGGGTAAGCGTTGCCATGTATACGAATTGCTGCAAAATGGTAAAGACCGGTCCCTTGGACAGGTATGAGGGGTTTTCAAATACTACGACCTCTCCCCGCTGCGCTTCCCTGAAGCCGGGCAACTTTACAACCCCTGGCAGCAACTCTGGCCCGTATATCAGCTTGTCAACGAATATCATGTCGCCAATTTCAAGAGTGCCCGACATCGACCCCGAAGGGATTCGGTACATTTGAAAGAGGTACTGATTAATGAGAAGGACCATGCAGACTGCCCACAGGATGGCTTCCGCCCAGTCTCGGAGCCAGTGTTTTGCCTGCTGTTTCATCTTCTGGGCAAGATGTCGCTTCTTCCTGCGCGTTAAAACCCGCTCAGTGAAGGTCACCAGTGAAGCGGAAAAATTGGTCATGGCGTCCATCGGATCGAGGCTAGCATCTTTCGCTCGCGTTGACAAGCCTCGGCGGCGACTCCTATAATCCCGCGATGAGCGACAACACCAGGATAACCCGACAGGATATAGACAACGTCTCGGTCCGGCTCCACCCTATACTGGGTGTAGAACCCCGAGTATACGTCGTCGTGCTTTTTGGCCTCGCCGTACTAGCGGCGTTGTTCCTGCTGTTCTTCTTTCCAGGCCTCCGAAACCCTGGCGCTTCGTACGAGTTCACCGTCGACCCGCCTGGGTCGGCAATCGTCATTGACGGCGCGTATGCTGGCTCCGCGCCGTGCAGACTGTTCGTACCGGCTGGCAGACACGACGTGCGCATAGAACGCCCGGGATTCAATAGTCATGCATCGGTCATCGTGTCTCGCGGGCGCGTCTTTGGAACGCTGTTTTACAAGCCCGCAGCAGAATTCAAGACTGCGCTCGAGCCGGTTGATGCTCGTAGCGTCTTGTCTACCGGAGTCGCCAGCTACGCTTCATGGGCTCTGGCCGGATCTCCGAGCGAGTACTACCAGATACCCATGGTACTTTCTGACGCTGCCAGGGCGGCAATGATACAACCCGAGGCCAAGCGCCCAGCTGGGTTGGCTGGCGCGGTCAGCTCGTACGCCGTTCATTCGCAGTCGATGCGGGACGCC
>JAFGUM010000572.1 GCA_016938515.1 Spirochaetales bacterium
CCACGACCGCTGGTCGTTCTGTCGTACCGGTGCCGCGCTTTTTAGCGACGGTTCGCTGAGGCTTTCGGATTACGCGCCAACGCTCGCCGGCGGCGTTGAAGTCCAGCTCGACATATACGTCGTCGGTATCGCCCGCGTAGTGTGAGGCTAGTTCGCGCGTAGTCGCTGATTGTCCGTACAGGGCGTACGCTACCGCGTCAAAAATGGTGGTCTTGCCCGAACCGGTCTTGCCGCAGATCAGGAACACGTCGCCAAGAGCCGTAACGTCCAGGTGTACGCGGCCAGCGTAGGGTCCCACGTTTGAAAGCGTGATTTCATTCAGCTTCACGGGACGCCTCCTGGTACAGCTGCGCGAACAGGTTTACGCTCTCTGCTGGCGGTTCTTCCCCGAACATCTCGCGGTGAAAGGCCGCAAAGTCATCGGCTACCGAGGCTCGGCCACCCAGGCGTTGCCCCATGGTGTCTGTTGCCAGCGGCCGCTCAAAAGCAGTTTGCCTGAGCGACAGTATGTGGGGGAAACGCCGCCTGAGAGCATCCATGGGGTTGAGTACGGCGTCCGCGTCATCGAGTACGGCTTCTACGTAGTCGTCTTTGCAGGCATCGAACCGGGGGTCGGCGAGCACGTCGTCGTACCGGCCGTGGATGCGTATCATGCGCCGCAATGGTTGTACGGCGCGAAAGTCCGCGATGACGCGCCCTGGTGATGCCTGCAGCGACAGGAAGCCGCGGTCTACTCCGGTCTCGGCGAAGGTGTACGCGAGTATGGCGCCAGGATAGCGACCCCTGTCGCCTACGGCCTGGGGGCGGTGCAGATGGCCGAGCGCGACGTAGTCGAAGCTATCGAAGCAGGTGCTGTCTACGAGTTCGGCGTTGCCCAGAAAGACGCGTTCCGATTCACTCGCCTTGCCCCCGCGGGCAAAGGCGTGGCACACGAGGATGTCGATAGCGCCATCGGCCGAGGCAGAGCCCGTTCTGGTCGGCTTTGCCAGCAATATTCTGCGAAGTGCTTCTGCGAACAGGTCTGCCTGGGAGCGCAACGCGACGCGTTCATCGGGGTGTACTGTTTCCGCTGGTTGGTACAATGCTCCCGGCGTAAGGAATGGCAGCATCCATAGTCTGGCACGCTCGCCATCACGTTCCACGACTACGGGATGGTCGCAGGCTTCTGCGTCAGAGGCAATGTGCACGTTGACGCCGGCCAGTACGGGGGCCAGGTACGACAGGCGCGCGGCGGAATCGTGGTTGCCGGGTATCATCGCTACGGTTATCGTGGGGTCTGCGCGTTTTAGCCCGGCGATAAAGTCGCCGAGCAGCGTAACTGCCTCGGCGGAAGGCACCGCGCGGTCGAACACGTCGCCGGCCACGATGACGCACGCGGGCTGTTCCTGTATGGCGGCTTCCACCACGGCGTTGAGGACGTGGCGCTGGTCTTCTATGAGGTCGTGTTCATACACGCTCTTGCCAAGATGGAGGTCTGCCAGGTGAAACAGTTTCATATAGAATGATCGTAGACGTGGCCAGACAGAGCGTCAAGCACGGTGTAGAATGAATCCGCGATTGGGCGGCAATCGCAAAGCCAATTTCAAAAGCAACCGACTTTTGAAATTGGCTCTATGGTATAATCGGAACCGCGCCCCTAAGAACGCCTTCGACGCTCATTGAATCGCGTTGAACCATGCCCGGCTTAAGATAAGAAAACTGAAACTGGAGATTACCATGGCCAAAGCTAAAGAAACCACAACAAAAGTAGAACCCATCGAGAAACAGCTTTGGAAGTCAGCCGATAAACTCAGAAAAAATATCGATGCCGCCGAGTACAAACATGTTGTGTTGGGCCTGATCTTCCTCAAATACATTTCCGATGCCTTTGAAGAACTCCACTCGAAACTCAAGAGCGGTACTGGTGAATACTCAGGTGCTGATCCGGAAGACAAAGATGAGTACAAGGCCGAGAATGTCTTCTTCGTACCGGAGATCGCCCGATGGTCATATCTACAATCCAAGGCAAAACTCCCCACTATCGGTAAGGAAGTCGATAACGCCATGAACGCAATTGAGAAGGACAATCCTTCCCTTAAGGACGTGCTTCCCAAGGTATTTGCCCGGGGGAATCTTGATCCTACGAGTCTTGGCGGCCTCATCGACCTGATAGCCAACATTGCTTTGGGTGATGCAAAAGCCCGCAGTGCCGATGTTCTCGGCCATGTGTTTGAATATTTCCTTGGGGAGTTTGCCCTTGCCGAAGGCAAACAAGGCGGGCAGTTTTATACTCCGCGCAGCATCGTTGAATTACTGGTTAAAATGCTTGAACCATACAAGGGACGTGTTTTCGACCCCTGTTGTGGTTCCGGCGGTATGTTTGTCCAGTCAGAGAAGTTCGTATCCGAACATCAGGGCAGGCAGAACGATATTTCTATCTATGGGCAGGAAAGCAACCAGACCACCTGGCGCCTGGCCAAGATGAACCTTGCCATTCGCG
>JAFGUM010000104.1 GCA_016938515.1 Spirochaetales bacterium
ACACGGTCAAGCGCCTTGGAACAGTAGCCAGTCTGAAACGATGCCCAGCACCGACACGACGCCGAGCGCTTCGAGAACCAGTACAACTACGACGATGGCGAGCACCACGAGCCGCCCCGGCTTCGCGAAACGCCGACGCCGGATTAGGGGAGGAAGCGCGATAGCCAGCAACAGCGCTACGAGAACGACGATAGTCCAGGCCTGAGCCTGTTCCGGATTAGCCGCGATAAGGCCCTTCATCCGGATGCCCAGCCTCGCCGCCCCCGCGTTGAGCGCCGTCAGCTTGCCCAGCGCCATGGACAGGCCAATCAGTATGAGCAGGACGCCAGAAGCGATCCGCACGACGTTGCCGTGCTTTTTGAACCAGGCCCACAGCGGTGACAAACGCTCGAAGAACAGCCCCGCGGCGAGGAAAGGCAGCGCCAGCCCAGCTGAATAGGCGGTGAGCAGCAACGCCGCCTGAGCAGCTCCTCCCGCTCGTGCAGCCATAAACAGGATTGACGCGAGTATGGGCCCGATGCACGGCGTCCAGCCAGCGCCAAACGCCATGCCCACTACGAAGGCTCCCGCGGCGTTGGTCGGCTTGCTCGTCACGTGAGCCTTGGCTTCGGCGTTGAGGAAGCGCAGAAAATCAAAGATCATGTTGAGGCCAAGCACGATGACGATGGAGCCTGCGACGATCGACAGGATGCGGTTGGATGCCCCCGCTACTATCATGCCGCCACCCGAGAACAGAACGCCAAGCGCCACAAAAATTGTAGAGAAGCCGAGCACAAAGAACAGTGTCCTGTAAAAAACACCGCTTCTCTTGCTCCCGGAGCGTATTTCATCAGCACCCGCTCCGCTGATAAACGACAGGTAACCGGGGATGAGAGGCAAAACGCAGGGCGACAAAAACGACAGCAACCCCGCGCCTATGGCAACGGCAAACGAAACATCCGTCATGGCAGCCTCTCGGACAGCTCTCTGAACAGCGATACAACATCATCACCGTCGTACGAGCGAGAGCCTATCAGACCAGCGATGGCACGCCCCTGCTTATCCAGCACAAAGGTTGTCGGAATGCCCCTGCCGGCGAACGGCGCCGAAGCCGCGCCCGTCTCATCCAGGTACATGGGGTAGGTATAATCATTGGCGTCAAGGAAGTCTGACACGGTAGCTTTCTTCTCGGCTACGCTGATTGCCATGATGTCAAAATCGCCACCCTTGAGTTCTTTGTACAGAACCTCGATAGAAGGCATTTCCGCCTTGCACGGCGGACACCACGTAGCCCAGAAATTAAGGAGCACAACTTTTCCTTTCAGCGCTTCCGCTCCCGTATCAGCACCAGCCATCGTCTTTACGGTAAATGGCGGGATAGGTTCGGGCGTGGGGAAGACGTAGAATCCAAGCTGCTCAAAGCGATCGGCGTACCAGAGCGCATCTTGGACAGCCGTCGCTGCAGGAGCCGCCGCTGCAGGAGCCGGCGCTGGTTGCTGCGATTCCTGGGGAGCCTTCGCAACCGGCTCTTCTTTCGGGGCTGGCTGCTCTTGAGGAGCCTTAGCCTCCTGGGCAGCCGGCGCTACAGGCTCTTCTTTCTCTACCGGAGCCGGTGAGCTCGTCTGGCTGCTTTGATCCGGGCCGCTGGTCGCCGCGGCTTCGTCAGCTGGTTTGTCGTTGGAGCAACTGGCCAAAGCCAGCGCCGCGCCAAGCACGGCTATAGTCGCGAATACGGTCCTCATCATGCCTCCCTGTTATACACAGCCGCCTTGTCGTGACAGCACAGAATATATGGAAAATACTATAAAGCGTTTAAGGATACAAGTTTCACAGCCTGGCATAGTCGAAACCCGGCATTTTCATTATACTCAATGAAAACCGAATCGTCTAAAAAGCAGATGACGACGCGGGGCAACGAGGAGAAACCATGCGATTGAGCAGCCAGATATACGGACGCTACGATGATGATGATGATGAAGAGAAAAGCCCCAGGGGACAGGACGCCCTGGCAGAGCGCCTGCTTGAGACCAGGACCATATTGCTTTCTGGACAAGTAAACAAAGAACTCGCAGAACGGGTCGTACGGCAACTGCTGTTGCTCGAAGCCAAAAGCTCTGACCCCATCAAGGTGATGATAGACTCTCCCGGCGGCGACGTAGACGCGGGCTACGCGATTTTCGACATGGCACGCTTCGTAAAACCCGACGTCTGGATGGTTGGCATGGGCCTGGTCGCGAGCGCCGGGGCGCTCATCTTGCTAGCCGCTCCCAAGGAGCGCCGCGTAGCGTTTCCCAACTCGCACTACCTCATCCACCAGCCTCTGTCCGGCCTGCGCGGCGTAGCCACCGAGATAGAGATTCACGCCCGCGAGCTGGAAAAAACCCGCGACAGGC
>JAFGUM010000573.1 GCA_016938515.1 Spirochaetales bacterium
AACGCGCTTACCGGTTCGCGCCAGCGGATAGGAAACTGGCCCGGCGTAACCGTTGAAAAAAAGACGGGCTCGGCGAACATCGCGGGGCTTCCCGTCGACCTGGTAGACCTGCCGGGTATTTACTCCCTCTCAGCTCATTCTGACGATGAACGCGTCGCCCGCGATTATGTGCTGTCCCGGGAAGCTAGTGTCGTGCTGGACGTCGTGGACGCGTCCAACCTGGAGCGCAACCTGTTCCTGACGGTGAGTCTCATCGAGATGCGCGTGCCGGTCGTGGTCGTGCTCAACATGATCGACCTGGCCGAAAAACGCGGCCAGACCATCGATGCCGAAGCCTTGTCCAAAAGACTGGGCGTACCCGTCATTGCGATAACGGCGACGAAGGCTAAAGACATAGCCAGGCTCACCTCGACGTTGAGTTCCCTGCTCGGTAAAGCAGCGCCTTCGCGCCTGGCCATCCCGTACCCCGACGCCGTTGTCACCCGTGCGGACGAGCTGGAGCCCCGCCTGGCTGACGTCGCGGTGGAGCTGGGCGCGGATGCCAGATGGCTGGCTACGCGCGTGCTCGAGGGGGACGAGCACCTCTGCGCCAAAATTGCCTCCATCGGCGCAGTCACTACTTCGGAGCAGGATTCGATCCGGGCGGCGCTCGCGGCCGATCTGGGGGATGAAGCGGATGGCGTGCTCGCTTCGTCGATGTACGAGTGGATTGCGCGGGCTTCTGCGGAGTGTCGCGCGTCCAGGCAGGTGAAAGGATCTGGTCATGGCGTTGGTGAAAAAATTGACGCGGTTGTACTCAACCGTTATCTCGGCATTCCTGTCTTTCTCGTCGGGATGTATCTCATGTTCTGGATCGTCATCAACGTCGGAGGATCGTTTATCGATTTCTTTGATATCTCCTTTGGAGCCGTGTTTGTCGATGGTTTCGGTCTTCTTCTGGAGCGGCTGGGTTCTCCAGAGTGGCTGGTCGCCTTCCTTGCCGGTGGGCTCGGCGCGGGAATCCAGACCGTAGCCACGTTTGTGCCCATCATGTTCGCGATGTTCTTCATGCTCGCGTTGCTTGAAGACTCGGGGTACATGGCCAGAGCCGCGTTCGTGATGGACAGGGCTTTGCGCGCCATCGGGTTGCCAGGCAAGGCGTTCATACCGATGATCGTGGGCTTCGGATGTTCCGTGCCGGCCATCATGGCGACCCGGACGCTCGAAAACAAGCGCGACCGCTACCTGACGGTGTTCATGGTGCCGTTCATGTCGTGCGGCGCCCGCTTACCGGTCTACGCGCTGTTCGGCGCGGCGTTCTTTCCCGGATCCGCCGGGCTGGTCGTGATGAGTCTGTACCTCGTCGGCATCGTGTTGGCGGTTCTTACGGGGCTCATGCTCAAGTCGACGCTGTTCAAGGGCGAGCCGTCCGCGTTCGTGATGGAGCTGCCGCCGTACCATGCGCCGCGCCTTCTTGACCTTGTGCGACACGCCTGGGTGCGCTTGCGCGTCTTTGTGTGGCGCGCCGGCAAGGTGATCGTCCTTACGGTCATGGTGTTGGGAATCCTCAATTCAGTCGGAACCGACGGCAGCTTTGGCAACGAGGACAGCGACGCGTCGGTACTTTCGGTAATCGGCAAGGCGGTGACGCCGGTGTTCCGTCCCATGGGCATAAGCGATGATAACTGGCCGGCCACGGTTGGCTTGTTCACCGGCCTGTTTGCCAAGGAAGCCGTCGTCGGCACGCTCAATGGCCTGTACGGCCAACTCGACGCCGCGCAGGAAGAAAGCGCCGGAGAAGGCGCAGAAGAGGGCGAAGAAGAGGAGCCCTGGAGTCTTGGCGACGAACTGGTTGCGGCAGTCGCCTCTATCGGAGAAGCGCTGGGTGGTCTAGCGGCGTCGATACTCGATCCGCTCGGCCTGTCCCTGATCAGCGGTGACGAGGAAGCTATCGCCGGGGAAATAGAAGCCGACAGCGGCATCTTTGCCTCGATGCGCGACCATTTTGGCAACAACCCGCATGCAGCGTACGCCTACCTTCTGTTCGTGCTCATCTACTTCCCGTGTCTGGCGGCTCTGGGGGCTTTGGTTCGCGAGATCGGGCCGTTCTTCGGCTGGGTATCGGTAGCCTACCTGACGGTGCTGGCATGGATCAGCGCGACGCTGTACTACCAGATAACTTCCGGCGGACAGGTTCTGTGGATAGTCGTACCCATAGTCATGCTCGTAGCCACGGTGTTCTCGTTTGTTCCCATGCGCTCGCGCATAAAAACATAGCATCAATTCTTGTAAGGAGGATCGTATGGTTGTCTTTAATCGCCGTGTGCGGTTGTTCTTGTTCATAGTCGTTGTTTTTGCGGCGCGGGTGTTCGCGGAGACGATGACCATTACCCTGCCGCCGGACCCGAACGCCTTGCCGGTGTTCGTGCTGATGGAGAAGAAGGCGCAGTTCCTGCCTGAGGACGAGATAGCTCTCATCGAGGCTCCAGCCGGAGACCCTTCGGCGATGCGCGCGATGATCCAGGCGAAAAAGATGGATTTCGCTTTCTTCAATATTGTGGGTGGAGCCAACTTCATAGCCAATGGCATGAAGCAGGTCAAGCTGATCGGGCCCTGGGTCTGGAAGGGTGTCTATCTTCTTATGCCGGTCGAGACGAGGGATCTGGCCACCCTGAACGGCAAGCGGGTGCTCGTAGCGCCGAGCCTTTCCACACCGCCTCACATCATCAACCAGAAAGCGCTGGGACTAAAGGGCATCAAGCCGCAGTTCCTCGCAGGCGGATCGGGCGCCGCGCTTTTTGGGCAGCTTTCGCAGCCATCGAAAGCGCCGTCGGGGGTTGTGGCTCCGGAGCCGGTGGTCAGCATGATACTGGCAAAGCAGAAGGCGGACGGGTGGCCACAGCAGTGGCGCATCGCGTTCGAGCCTACCGAGTCGCTCGGTGGCACGATACCGCTCGGCGCGCTGTGGCAGGTGCACGGTGGCGTTTCGGCGGCGGCGCGAGGTCGTCTGGTGGAAGCCCTCGACAAGGCGGCGGCGTACACCGCCGATCCGGCTAACCGCGCCGAGGTTGCCGCGATAGGCAGCGCAGGATACGCGCGGCTGTTCAAGAACCCCATACCGGCGCCCGTATTCGCGGCAATACTCGAGAGCGGACGCGTGGAGTGGCGGCTAGACAGGAGCGCCGGCGTCAAGCGAACGGTACTCGACTATCTGAAGAACGTGTTTGGTATAAGCATGGATGCTTCCATCTTCATCGAATGATGGGCAAGCCTGATTCCGGTCTTGCCGGATCGTGGTTCCTGCGTCTGCCCTGGTCGGCGGGCGCGGGGATCGCCGTGCTTGCCCTGGCGTGGGCAGCGGTGTCCACCGTATCGCCCGCGTACATACTGCCTACGCCGCTCGCCGCTTTTAAAGGGCTGCGGGGGCTGCTGGCTACCGGAGAACTGGTTGCAGCGTCCCTACTCACCCTGCGTTCGCTCGCGCTGTGCACAGCCATGTCGTTGGCCGGCGGGCTGGCTCTGGGAATAGCGGCGTACCGATGGCGATGGCTGGAGCAGGCCCTGCACCCGATTACCGTCATTCTTGAACAGGCGCCCACCATAGCATGGCTCGTGCTGGCGATACTGTGGCTGGGGCTGGGGGTGGGGCCGGCCATCCTCGTTGGGGTGAGCATGGCCCTGCCGTTGTTCTATCTGGCGACGGTTCACGGCCTCAGACAGGTTGATAGCGGCTATTTTGACATGGCGCGCGTGTTCGGCCTGTCGTCGTCAAAGCGGCTCGGAAAAATCCTGCTGCCGTCTCTGGTGCCGACTCTCGTAGGTACGTCTTCGGGGGCTCTGTCGGT
>JAFGUM010000105.1 GCA_016938515.1 Spirochaetales bacterium
CGTCCCTCTACGGGCTCTCTGGGGGCTCAGGCTACGGGTAAGACAATCTCTCTCAAGGCGATGACGCTGAGCAACGACAAGCAGAAGGTCAACGATGCGCTTGGTAATCCTATAATAATCGGCATCGTCGTAATCTGGAAAGTAGTCAACCCGACCAAAGCCGTCTTCAACGTCGACAGCTACCCCGAATTTTTGTCGATTCAGTGTGACTCGGCGCTGCGCAACATAGTCAGGCTGTACCCATACGACTCCAGCGACGACGAAATGTCGCTGCGCGGCAGCAGCCAGGACGTAGCCGAGCGGCTCAAACAAGAGATACAGGCCAAAGTCGAGGTCGCGGGTATGGAGATCAGTGAAGCCAGGATAACGCACCTGTCCTACGCCCCGGAAATCGCCGCGGCAATGCTGCAACGGCAGCAAGCATCCGCCATCATAGCCGCGAGGCAGATGATAGTGGAAGGAGCGGTTGGCATGGTTGAAATGGCGCTGGCCAAGCTGAGCGAGAACCACATCGTCGAGCTTGATGAGGAGCGCAAGGCCGCCATGGTCAGCAACCTGCTGGTCGTACTGTGCTCCAACAAGGATGCGTCGCCGGTGGTCAATTCCGGCTCGATATACTGACGGGAGAACGAACGCTTCATGGCTAACGACGGAGACAAGGACAAGAAACAGGTGCTGCTGCGCCTGTCTCCCGCTCTGTGGCGCGAGCTGGCATCGTGGTCAGCCGACGAGTTTCGCTCCATCAACGGCCAGATAGAATACCTGCTTACCGAGTGCGTCAGACAGCGACGCGGCACTACAGCCAAGCACCAGGAGGAACGTGATGATTGAGCTTTCCGGAATCAGCAAGACCTACGCCAAGAGCGCCGTTAAGGCGGTAGACGACCTTTCGCTGTCGATCCGCGACGGGGAAATATTCGGCTTTTTAGGCCCCAACGGCGCTGGCAAGACGACTACTATCAAGGTTTTTACCGGCGTCCTGCGGGCCGACAAAGGCACGGCGCTCATCGACGGCATAGACATCGCCGCCTCTCCTATCGAGGCGAAGCGCCGTATCGGCTACGTAACGGATAACCCAGAGCTGTTTTCCCGGCTCAAGGCGGCGGAGTATCTTAACTTTGTATCCGACGTATACGACGTCGATACCGCGACGCGACAGGCTCGCGTTACCGAGTACGCAACGCTGTTCGGCATACGCGACGCTCTCGGCGGCAGCATCGGCAGCTTTTCGCACGGCATGAAGCAGAAGCTCCTCGTAACCGCCAGCCTCCTTTCCGACCCGCAAAACTGGGTGCTCGACGAGCCGATGGTCGGCCTCGACCCCAAAGCGGCTTTCGCGCTCAAGGAGCTGATGCGCGCCCGCGCCGCGGCCGGCAAGACGGTTTTCTTCTCTACCCACGTGATGGAAGTGGCCGAAAAATTATGCGACAGGCTCGCCATAATCAACAAGGGCAGAATTGTTTTCATTGGCTCGCTGACAGAGCTCAAAGCGCTGCAGGGTTCGGATAATTCGCTCGAGAGCCTCTTCCTGGAACTCGTCGATGAGCCGGCGGAGGAAGGCGTATGAACATATTCCTGAGTCTTTCACGGCTTTACCTGCAGAGCTTCTACAACCTGCCGGGCAAGAAGGCTCAAGGAGCCAAGAGTAGCGGCAAGGACACGCTCAAACTCGTTGGCATGGCCATGCTCTTCGTCCTCGTGGTGGCAAACCTGGGCTTCCTGTTCATTCAGATGAACATCAACCTGTACCAGGGGCTGGCCATGGCCGGCATGCAGGGCATGCTGCTCCTCAACGCCGCGATCATGGCCACCATGCTGACCCTGGTCATCGGATTCATGACCTCGCTGTCAACCTACTACCTCAACGATATGGAGCTGCAGCTGTTGTCCATGCCCATCCAGCCGCGCGCGCTGTTCAGCGCGAAGTTCGTGGCGGTATACGTCACAGAGGCAGCCATATCACTGTTCTTCATGGTAAGCACCATGGTTATATTCGGTATCAAGGAAAATCCTCATCCGCTCTTCTACCTATGGGGGACGCTCGCCGGGTTGCTCCTGCCGCTACCCGCGCTGGCCGCGTCGTACCTCATCCAGATACCGCTGCTGTCGTTTGCCAGGTTCCTGCGCAACAAACGAACCATCATGATAGTGGGTGGAATCCTAGGCATCCTTTTCGGGCTCGGCTTCAATATCTACTTCCAGAAGATGATGCCACCGGTAGCCGACCCAGCGGCGCGCGCGGCGAGCTTTGCCGGCCCAGAGTCCATCATTGCGAGGATGGGCCAATCCTACCCGCCTGCGCTGTTCGCCTGGCGCGCCATGACCAAACCCAGCTCGTCTGCCGGAGTACTGGCGATGCTGCAGCTCCTCGCCGTATGCGCTGTCGGCCCAGCGTTCGTCATGATGTTTCTTTCCGGCGCGTATGCCCGGAGCCTCATCGGCTTCAATGAATCTCACATAAAAAAGCTGACAAAAGACGGAGCCACGGCTTTCATCGC
>JAFGUM010000106.1 GCA_016938515.1 Spirochaetales bacterium
CTGGAAGATCTATCCAGGATACTCGCGGGATTCATAGGCAACAACGTGGCGCTCGGTTACGTAGTCATCATAGTGGTATCGGTGCTGTTGTCCGGTTTTATAGACAACGTGCCATACATAATAGTGATGCTGCCCGTCGCCGCAGAACTCGCCAGTGGCCTCGGGTTGCGTCCGGAGCTATACATGTTCGGCTTGCTCATTGGTTCGTGCCTCGGCGGCAACCTAACGCCGTTTGGCGCATCAGCCAACGTCGTGACGGTGGGCATGCTCAAGAAGCGCGGCACCGCGGTAAGTTTTGGCGACTGGTTGAAGGTCGCCGGGCCGTTTACGGTGCTGACGACGCTGGCTTCCAGCCTGTTCGTCTGGATGGTCTGGCTGTAGGCGAACGAGCAATATGCCACGCGTGGCATATTGCCGTGTTTTATTTAGAGTAGTCGAAAAATCCCTTGCCGGACTTACGGCCAAGCAGCCCAGCTCTAACCATTTTCCGGAGTAGCGGATGGGGCCGGTACCTGGAATCGCCGAACTCAGCGTACAGCGTCTCCATGATCGCAAGGTTCACGTCATTGCCCACGAGATCGGCCAGAGCCAGAGGGCCGATGGGGTGATTGGCGCCGAGCTTCATCGCGGTGTCGATGTCCTCCGCGCTCGCGACGCCGTCAGCCAGTATGCCTATGGCTTCGTTGATCATGGGGATGAGTATTCTGTTTACGACGAAGCCGGGGGCTTCGTTTACCTCTACAGGCGTTTTGCCCAGTTTGCCGCAGAGATCCAGTATCGTGGCCTTGGTCTGGTCCGAGGTGGCCAGCCCTTTGATGACCTCTACGAGCTTCATCATCGGAACCGGGTTAAAAAAGTGCATGCCGATGACGCGATCCGGACGCGCCGTTGCCGCAGCAATTTCTGTAATGGACAGCGACGAGGTATTGGTGGCCAGTATAGCTTCCGGCTTGCAGACGCCGTCCAGCTCCGCGAACACCTTTTTTTTAATCGCCATGTTCTCTATCGCGGCTTCCACGACCAGGTCTACACCCGCGGCTTCGCCCAGGTCTGTGGTTCCCTGCAGCCGCGCCAGGGTTGCCGCTTTTTCATCCTCGGTCATGCCACCCTTGGACACTATCCTGTCCAGGCTCTTGGCTATGGTGGTGAGCCCTTTGTCTACGTACGTATGCTCCAGGTCTCGCACGATCACGTCGTAGCCAGACTGGGCAAACGCCTGCGCTATGCCAGAACCCATGGTTCCCGCGCCAAGTACCATTATTCGCATAATCTATCTCCTTGCGTCTGTTTCAATGCTGTTATCACGCACCGATAAAGCCAGGGCGCCTCTTCTCCGCGAAGGCGGTCATCCCTTCTTTCTGGTCAGCGCTGGCAAAGCACAGGCCAAACAAGCCGTGCTCCAACGCCATGCCTGCTTCCATGCCTGCTTCAATGCCGTGGTTTACTGCCATCTTAGCATAGCCAACCGCCAGCTTCGCGTTGGACGCAATCTTGCGAGCCAGCTCCATGCATGTCGGCATCAGGTCTTCGGGTGCCACCACTTTTGACACGAGGCCCATCGCGAGCGCTTCAGCGGCTTTTACCTGCGCGCCGGTGTACAGCAACTCCTTGGCGCGGGATACGCCAATGAGCCGCGGCAAGCGCTGCGTGCCGGAAAAACCCGGTATGATGCCGAGACCTACCTCGGGTTGTCCAAAGCTGGCGCGGTCGCTGGCAATCCTGATGTCGCACGCGAGCGCCAGTTCGCAGCCGCCGCCGAGTGCGTAGCCGTTAACCGCGGCTATTACCGGCACCCGCAGCGTCTCAAGACGCCTGAACACACGGGAACCAGCTTCGCCAAAGCGACGCGCCGCTTCCGGGGTCATGGCGCTCATCTCGGCTATGTCGGCGCCGGCGACGAAAGCTTTGCCTTCACCCGTCAGAATGACGACCGATACGTCATCGCGCTTTTCGAGGTCGGCTATTATCTCGTTCAGCTCGGCGAGCACCGCGTCAGACAGTGCGTTGAGCGCTTGCGGGCGGTTTATTTTTACCAGAGCCAGGTGGTCTTCCACGTCGACGAGCACGTGTTCCAGGGTCATGTTACGCCCCCATCCGCGGCTTTCGCTGCTTGTCTTTGGGAACCACGCACGTCCCGGTAGCTCGGCACACTACGACGGGCTCCTGCAGCACGTCCGCCGCCGAATCGTTGACGTCTTTGCGCGGCGCAATGACTTTTCTCGCCTCAAAGCTCATCTTGCGGGAAGAGTTGCCTACGTGCACTATCTCTCCTACCGCCTCGATGTAGTCACCCGCAAAAACCGGAGCAAGAAACTCTACCTTCTCGTATCCGGCGAACAGCCCCTCGTCACCGTCATTGCGTATGAGCAACTCGGTGGCCACGTCGCCAAAAAGCTGCAACATTTTTGCGCCATCGACGAGTTCGCCGCCATAGTGGGCGTCGTGAGCACCCATCCTGATTCGTATCATCGCTACATCCATACTACGCACAGCCTCCTTTTTTCAGCGTACAGCATACCCCAAATTCGCAACCCACGAAAGCGATCTTCGCATGCGGCTTTGGGGCTGGCCGTTTACGCGAGTTTTTACGATACTATACGCACGGGTTCGACTCCCGCGCGCGAATCGCGGCGGGTGACAAGGCGCCTGTACTGGCACCATGAGCGAAGCCTGAGATGGAGGAATAGATGACAGCGTACCACAGCGACCAGGGTGAACAAGGATCGACCAACGGGCTGGAAGCCGCGCGGCAAGAAATTATCGACCGGCTTACCGATGCTTTCGCGGCTGATGCCATCACGATGGAAGAGTACGAGCATCGGGCCGCGGAAGCCAGCGCCGCTATGAGCCGCGCCGAGTTGGAGCGGCTATCATACGACCTGCCGATGAGGAAACCCGCCCAGGACACACACTACGTGCGCGGCGTGGAGATGCCACGGACTGGGTACACGGCACCTCGGGGCAATTCGTCACTCGTTGGCGCAAGCCCGATGACCACCGGGTGCGTTATGGGCGATCGGTCGCTTACGGGCAACTGGCTGACGAGCGACAACGTCGCTTCGTTCACGGTCATGGGTTCCACCAAGATGGACCTGCGCGATGTCGACCTGCCCCCAGGACCGGTACGGATAGAGGCATTTACACTGATGGGCGAAACCAAGATTATTGTGCCGCGCGGCTTGCCCGTAAAGCTTGCCACGTTCGCGTTCATGGGCGAGAGCCGGGCTGCCCGCGACGTAAACCAGCAAATACAGGGTGCGAGCACGTGGGTGGAGATTTCCGGGTTTGCCATGATGGGGTCAGTAACGGTTCAGGCCAAAGACTAGATCTTGTCTATAAGCATGGAGCATTTTCCCGAGGGAATGGGCAGGGTTTTCTTTTTCTTGCCTAGTACGTTTATTGTAAAGTAGTACAGCTTCTCCGACTCCATGTGGATTTCCCATCCCCGACCACTCTTGTTGGAGAGGATGGTAACCATATTCCTCTTGAGGCTGAGGTTCTCTATGCCCATAATCTCGAGGTTGGGAATAATCCAGTCCACCGTCTTTCGGGGTAACGATACCGACAGGCCTACTATGTTTTCTATCATCAGCGCGACGGTGGCCAAGCCAGCAAACCCCAGGTACTGGGCTCGCGGCCAGTCCGGCCTGTCGGGCCAAATGGCCTTACCCTCGTTCTGAGGCTGGTATGCTTCCCATAGCGTCTGCCTGTGCTCGCCGTTCTGATGAGCCGAATCGAGTATAAAGTACAGGTGCCGGATAGCGCAGTCGCGCGCGAGCTCCCACTGATTGTATTTTTCAAGCCCCTTGATGACCATGTAGGTAAACTGTGGCAAGACCGCACCGTTGTACCCGAGCCCCCTCTTGTCGTACAGCTCGTTGTCAGCGGCCAGCGATGGAAAGGGATTCTCCGTACCAAACGTGCCAGGGTCGGTGAGATGGGCAATCATCGCTTCAGCGCGTTCCTCGTTGGGTATCTCTGCCAGCATTGGCCAGAATCCACCAATCGTCTTGATGCGAACCTGCCGCTCACTGCCATCGAC
>JAFGUM010000107.1 GCA_016938515.1 Spirochaetales bacterium
AGGTACGATAGCCAGACCGATTCATTCGAGCACTGGACCAAGCGCGACGGTCTACCATCCAATATTGTACTGGGCCTCCTGGAAGGGGAACCAGGCATGATCTGGGCATCAACGACCAGCGGCCTTGCGGTGCTTGATCCAGAAAGCGGGCGCTGGCGTCCGTTCTACGACCAGAGCCGGCTACGGTACGGTGAGTTTACTGCGGGCAGGTACAAGAGCAGAGCCGGCATCCTGTATTTTGGCGCGCTCAACGCGCTGTACCGGATAGACCCTTCGCGAGTCGTCTACTCAGAAGATGTGCAGCCCGTACGGATAACCCGCATACAGGTGGACAACAACGATCTGGACGGTGCTCTTGCTCCGTGGTACATGGAAGAAATACGGGTGCGCTGGCACGAAGCCAACCTGTCTCTCGAATTCGCGGCTCTCGACTATGGAGACCCCTTCCGCGTGCAGTACGCGTACATGCTCGAAGGGTTTGACAGCGACTGGACCTATTCCGGGCAGCGATCGTACGCCAGCTACACCAACCTTCCCGGTGGCCGCTCGTACGTGTTCAAAGTAAAGGCGTCCAACGGTGCTGGTGAATGGAGCGAAGAGGCCACCAGCCTGGCAGTTATTGTATCGACTGCTCCGTGGGTAACCTGGTGGGCAATAAGCCTGTACCTGATAGCGGCTTCCGGTGGAGTATGGATGTTCGTCGTCGTTCGCAGCCGCGCGCTGCTCAAGGACCAGGTAGACGAGTTATCGGTACTCAAGAGGCAGCTTGAGCTGGCAAACGTACGCCTTGAGCAGCTTGCCTCGCACGATGGCCTTACCGGCCTGCTCAACAGGCGGGCGCTCGACGCCGAGCTCTTGCGTCGTCATACAGCGGCCGCGAGCCTTGTCGAACCTATATCGGTACTGATGATAGACATTGACTACTTCAAGAATTTCAATGACCGCTACGGGCATCAGCTCGGCGACGAATGCCTGATCGCGGTGTGCGCCAGGATTGGCGAGTCGCTGGAGCGCCCCCAGGATTCCATCGCGCGCTATGGCGGCGAGGAGTTCGCGGCAATACTGCCGGGCACCGATGAGGCCGGCGCGCGTCGCGTGGCGGAACGGGTGCGCACCGCGGTAGAAGCGCTGGGTATCGTGCACGAAGCTTCTCATATCTCCCGCGTCGTTACGGTAAGCGTTGGCTACGTATCCCGCGTGCCGGTGCCCGGTGACGACCCGGCGCGGCTGATGGATCTGGCAGACGAGGCCCTGTACAGGGCCAAGAACGCCGGACGCAACAGAATTTCAGACTGAAAAAGAGCGGCCCGGCAAGATGCCCGGGTCGCTGTGGCAACTTTCACGCGTTGCCGGTTTTGTGCTATAGTGCGCTCATGGCATCAAGGGCTACAACTTCGCGCTACGACGAATCGAAGATCAAAACGCTATCGTCGCTCGAGCACATCAGGCTCCGGACGGGTATGTACATTGGACGTCTGGGAACGGGCAATAACCCGGACGACGGCATCTACGTGCTGCTCAAGGAAGTGATAGACAACGCGGTAGATGAATTCATAATGGGAGCCGGCGACAGGATCACCGTAGCGATACGGGATGGCTCCGTGTCGGTGCGCGACCGTGGACGTGGCATCCCGCTGGGCAAAGTCATAGACTGCGTGTCGATCATAAACACCGGCGCCAAGTACTCCGATGAAGTCTTCCAGTTTTCTGTGGGCCTCAACGGAGTGGGTACCAAGGCGGTAAACGCCCTGTCGTCAAGATTCAGAGTGGTCTCGTACCGTGAAGGCAAATTTTTCGAAGCTGTCTTCGAGCGGGGCATCCTCAAGGGCAAGCGCGAAGGCGCCGCCGCGAGGGAGCACAGCGGCACGCTCGTTGAGTTTACCCCAGACCCGGAAAAATTCGGCGAGTACGCGTACAATATGGAGTTTGTAGAGAAGAGGATGCGGCACTACGCGTACCTCAACTCCGGTTTAACCCTGGTGCTCAACGGGCAGGAGTTTGCAAGCAGCAACGGACTCCTTGACCTGCTCAAAGACGAAACTGGTGATGACGTGCTGTACGACGCCGGATACTGGCGCGGCGAGCGCATGGAATTTTCATTTACACATACAAATAACTACGGTGAGGAGTATTTTAGCTTCGTTAACGGGCAGTACACCTCTGACGGCGGCACCCACCTCTCCGCGTTCAGGGAGGGCCTTCTCAAGGCGGTAAACGAGTTTTTCCAGGCTTCGTACAAAGGCGAGGACGTGCGCGAAGGCATAGCCGCCGCGGTAGCCATAAAGCTCCTGAACCCGATGTTCGAGAGCCAGACCAAGAACAAGCTGGGCAACGGAGACATCAAGCCCTGGATAATAAGCGAAGTAGTCCGGGGCGTAGACGACTATCTTCGCCGTAATCCTGCCGCCGCCAGACGCCTCCAGGAAAAAATAGCTACCAACGAAAAACTGCGCACCGAGCTCAACGTCGTCAAGAAAGAGGCGCGCGAGGCAGCAAAGAAAATTGAACTTAAAATACCCAAGCTCAAGGACTGCAAGTTGCATCTGGGCGATGGGCCCGACGGCGAACGCTCCACCATATTCCTTACGGAGGGGCAGTCGGCTACTGGCTCGATGGTAAGCTCCCGCGACGTAATGAGCCAGGCTATTTTCAGCCTGCGCGGCAAACCGGAAAATATGCACGCGCGCAAGCGTACCGCCATATACAAAAACGAGGAACTGTACAATATGATGATGGCTCTCGGTATAGAGAACGACATCGAGGGTCTGCGTTACGCGCGCATCGTGCTGGCTACCGACGCGGACTACGATGGTTTTCATATACGGAACCTGCTCTTGACGTTTTTCCTTACGTTCTTTGAGGAACTCGTTACCCAAGGTCGCGTGTATATACTGGAGACGCCAATATTCCGCGTTCGCACCAAGAAAGAAACACGGTACTGCTACAGCGCCAAAGAACGCGATGAGGCGGTTGCTGAATTTGGTTCCAGCGCGGAGGTTACGCGCTTCAAAGGCCTGGGAGAAATAAGCCCCAACGAGTTTGGCCAGTTCATAGGCGAGGATATACGGCTCGTAACGGTGGACGTGCAGACGCTCAAAGCTGTACCCGAGGTGCTCGGCTTCTACATGGGCAAGAACACCCCCGAGCGCCGCGAATACATAATGAAAAACCTCAAGAACGACCTCTAAAACAAATAGAAGCGAAGATGGCCACAGAGGCACGGAGTCACGGAGGAATGCAAGAGTGAGAAAGAGGGATAAATGGCAATCGAGCTAAGAAATATTCATGCTGGCTTTCCTGATTTTTCTAATCTTTCCTTTTGTC